>NZ_JASATQ010000033.1:0-52217 GCF_038440415.1 Sphingomonas sp. OTU376
GCGGGGGCTTATGCCCCCCCCCCCCCCCCCCCCGCCCCCCCCCGGGGGGCCCAGGGTTTCTCTGCCGTATCGCTTTTGGTTCTGGCCCCCGGCTTTCGCCGGGGAAACCAAACGGCATGCTGCACCTTGCAATGTAGGATTTCGCCTGCTCGGCTCGAGCGCCCGGCTCCCCGGGCCGTCGCTCTTTGACGCTGTAGGAAAGATAGGATCAGCCGCGCGCAACGATCGTGCGAGATGTGGCGCTTTCCCGAGGAAATAGGGAAAATAGCGGCCCGCAAAATCCGCTTTGGCCTGTACTTCGTGTACTTTGGCGAGTCGGGCCGGCCCCTGATGTAGGGGGCTTGTGCCCCGCGCCATTCTCGGGAACACTCCCCGAAATGACAGGCGAACCTACCGTCGGGCGCGACCTCCAGGGGCCGCGCATCGTCACGCTTCCCGCCCGGCCCGAGCCGATCCGCGTGCATGCCGATGAAACGGCGATCGTCGTGATCGACATGCAGAACGCCTATGCCTCGCCCGGCGGCTATGTCGACCAGGCCGGCTTCGACATCTCCGGTTCGGCCGGGACGATCGGCAAGATCGCCGCGGTGCTCGATACCGCCCGCGCCGCCGGCATGCCGGTCATCTATCTGCAGAATGGCTGGGATGCCGATTATGTCGAGGCGGGCGGCCCCGGCTCGCCCAACTGGCACAAGTCCAATGCACTGAAGACTATGCGCGCCCGGCCCGAGCTCAGCGGCAAGCTGCTGGCGCGCGGTACCTGGGATTATGAGCTGGTCGATGCGCTGGCGCCGAAGCCCGGCGACATCCGCCTCCATAAGACCCGCTACAGCGCCTTCTTCAACTCGCAGCTCGATTCGACGCTGCGCGCGCGGGGCATCCGCAACATCGTCTTCGTCGGCATCGCCACCAATGTCTGCGTCGAGAGCACGCTGCGCGACGGCTTCCACCTCGAATATTTCGGGGTGATGCTCGAGGACGCGACGCATCATCTCGGCCCGCCGATGATGCAGGAAGCCACGGTCTACAATGTCGAGAAGTTCTTCGGCTGGGTCTCCACCACCGCCGATTTCTGCGGCAGCTTCGGCCAATTGCCCCGGGAGTAAGCAATGCCCTTCGAACCGATCAACCCGCCCCAGTTCCCTACCCCGATCGCGCCCTATTCGGCCGGGGCGAAGGCGGGCAACACCGTCTATGTCTCGGGCGTGCTGGCGCTCGGCGAGGGGGGTATCGTCCTCCATGTCGGCGATGCCGCGGGCCAGACCCGGCACATCCTCGAAGTCATTAAGACCACGCTCGAGGCGGCCGGCGCGACGCTGGAGGACGTGGCGATGAACCACATCTTCCTCAAGGATTTCGCCGATTACCCCGTCTTCAACCAGATCTATGCCGAGTATTTCCCCGGCGCCAAGCCAGCGCGCTATTGCATCAAGGCGGATCTGGTGAAGCCCGATTGCCTGGTCGAGATCGCCTCGGTGGCGCATATCGGCTGATGCCCGAGGCGGCGGGCCTTTACTATGAGGAACATGGCAGCGGACCGCCGCTGATCCTCTCCGCCGGCATGGGCGGTTCCGGCAATTACTGGCGGCCCAACCTGCCCGCGCTTGCCGAGCATTACCGCCTTATTCTCTACGATCACCGCGGCACCGCCCGCTCGGACCGGACGGTCACCCCGCGGCTGGAAAGCATCGGCGACGATATCCGGCTGCTGATGGACGAACTCGGGATCGAGAAGGCCTCGATCCTCGGCCATGCGATCGGCGGCATGGGCGGACTGAGCCTGGCGCTCGACACGCCGGAGCGGGTCGACAGGCTGGTGGTGGTCAATGGCTGGGGCCGGCTCGATCCCTATACCAGGCGCTGCTTCGATGCCCGGCTGGCGCTGCTGCGCGCCTATGGCGCCGGCAAATATGTTGATGCCCAGCCGATCTTTCTGTTCCCGCCGCAGTGGATCTCCGAGAATAGCGACCGGCTGGACGAAGAGGCCAGGCACCATGTCGCCGGCTTCCCGGTCGAGATGGTCGAGGCGCGCATCCTCGAAGCGCTCGCGTTCGACCTGATCGGTCGGCTGGAAGCGACGCCGCTCGAGACGCCGGTGCTGCTGCTCGCCAGCGACGATGATGCGCTGGTCCCGCCAGCCTGCTCGCAAGTGCTTGCGCAAGCCATTCCGGGGGCGCAACTTGTCCGGATGCCCTGGGGAGGGCACGCCTGCAACGTTACCGATCCGACGGGCTTCGAAGCCCGCGTGCTCGCATTTCTGGGGAGCTAATCACATGGAAGTCGGCGTCTTCGTTCCCATCAACAACAATGGCTGGCTGATCAGCGAGAACGCGCCCCAGTACATGCCGAGCTTCGACATGAACAAGGCGATCGCCCTGAAGGCCGAGGAGCATGGCCTCGATTTCCTGCTCTCGATGATCAAGCTGCGCGGGTTCGGCGGCAAGACCGAGTTCTGGGAATATGGGCTGGAGAGCTTCACGCTGATGGCCGGCCTCGCCGCGGTCACCGAGAAGATCAAGATCTACGCCACCTGCCCCACGCTGATCATCCCGCCGGCCTTTGCTGCGCGGATGTGCAACACGATCGATTCGATCAGCCATGGCCGCTTCGGCCTGAACCTGATCACTGGCTGGCAGCGCCCTGAATACAGCCAGATGGGCCTGTGGCCGGGCGACGAGCATTTCCGCAACCGCTACCAGATGCTCGACGAGTACGCCCAGATCCTGCGCGAGCTGTGGGAGACCGGGCGTAGCGACCTGAAGGGCGAATATTACCAGATGGACGATTGCCTCGTCCGCCCCACGCCGCAGGGCGAGATGAAGATCATCTGCGCCGGCTCGTCGGACGAGGGTCTCGCCTTCTCGGCGAAATGGGCGGACTATGCCTTCTGCCTCGGCAAGGGCGTCAACACGCCCAAGGCCTTCGCCTTCAACAATGAGCGACTGGCGGAGGCGACCGCCAAGACCGGGCGCGACGTGAAGGTGTTCGTGCTGATCATGGTGATCGCCGACGAGACCGACGAGGCGGCGATGGCCAAGTGGCAGTCGTACCGCGACGGCCTGGATATCGATGCGGTACGCTGGCTGATCGACCAGGGCGCGGCCGACAAGAACAATCCGACGACCAATGTCCGCCAGCTCGCCGCGCCTGAGGGGGCGGTGAACATCAACATGGGGACGCTGGTCGGCAGCTATGAAAGCGTCGCGCGGATGCTCGACGAAATGGCCGAAGTGCGGAACACCGGCGGCGTGCTGCTGACCTTCGACGATTTCCTCGAGGGCGTCGAGAATTTCGGCACGCGCATCCAGCCGCTGATGAAGAGCCGGCCGAAGGGCTGATCGGCGCAGCTTTTCCGGGGGCGGATCGTTTCGGGGGTGGGTTTTCTCGAAGTCGGAGAGCAAGCATGAAGAAGCTGACTTCCCTCGCCGCAATGGCGATACTCCTGGCCCCGGCGTTTGCCGAGGCACAGCAGCACCGTCCGGGCGGCGATCGCCCTGGCCAATCAGGCCAGCGCCCGCCTTCGGGAGGCAATCATGGCGGCGCCGGTGGTCCCGGTGGACCGGGTGGTCCTGGCCGGCCCAATCCCGGGCATCCGGGGACCCGTCCGCCCGCGCCGCGCCCGCCGGTGGTGCGTCCGCCTTCGCCGCGTCCGCCGGTCGCTCGCCCGCCGCACCGTCCCGGTGCAGGCCGCCCGCCCCAGTTCCGGCCGATCCACCGTCCGCCCTTCCGCTATCCGCCGGGCTATCGCTACCAGCGCTGGTCGATCGGCGGGCTGCTGCCGCTGCTCTTCCTGTCGAACAACTATTATTATGACAGCTGGTACGATCTCGGCCTCGGCGCGCCGCCCCCGGGCTATCGCTGGGTGCGCTACGGTCCGGACCTGCTGCTGGTGAACATCCGCACCCGCCGCGTCGTCGACGTGATCCGCGGCGCCTTCTACTGACCTGAAACGAAAAGGGGCGGCCCGGGCAATCCGGACCGCCCCCCTTTCCGATGCCGCGTGAACGCGTCGCGGATCAGAAGCGGATCGAGAGGCCACCGGTGAAGCTCTGGCGCTTGGTGCCGGAGAACTCGACCGTATAGCCGCCCTGCACGCGCACGCCCGGCGTGACGTCCAGCCCAAGCCCCAGTGCGGCCCGGCCCGCGGTCGCTTTCCGCTCGACGCCAAAGGCGTACAAGCCCTCGGTCGTGTCCTGCAGCCCGCCCCAGGCGGACAGCGAGCCGCTGCCGAGCCGCTGCTGCACACCGAGTTCGGCATAGGGCGTGATCCCGACGCCGCCGGCCTGGAAGCTGCCCGAAACGGCGAGCGACGCGCGTCCGAACAGGCTGTTCTTGTTGAGCCGCGCGACGTTGAGCGCGAAGCCGTTGCCGCCCTGCTCGCTCAGCCCCTCGCGTCCGGCATGGATGTAGATCAGGTCGGCCCGCGGCGTGATCGCGAGCTTGCCGAAACGCAGGCGGTAATCGACGCCGCCTGCAGCCAGCCAGCTCTTGAGATTGTAGCTCGACTTCACCGCAGTCGGCGCGGCGAGCAGCTGGCGCTTCGTTTCCGCCGTGCCGCTGCTGAGTGCAGCGACGCCGTGCAGTCCGAACCCGCCCAGTCGCGCATCGGCGAAGATGCCGCCCGAGAGCTGATCCCAATCGGTACGCGCGCCGAGCCAGGCCATGGTCTGCCGGCTGCTGCCGCCGCCGAAGAAGGCGCCAACCTGGATATCCTCGTCAAGGCCATAGCCGAACCCACCCTGGAAACCGTGGCTCGAGCCATGAGTCTTCACGGCGCCCGTGTAGGAATCGCCGCCCACATCCGCGGTGCCGCCGGTGAAGCGGCCAAAGGCGAAGAAGCCGCGGCGCCCGGCATTGGCGGCGCTGTCCGCCGATACGCTGTCGAACAGCGACAGGCTGTTCTCGATGCCGAGCTGGATGACCGAGGCATAGGCTTCCGGTGTCAGCTGGGCAAAGGCCTGCTCATTCACGCTGCCAGTAGCGCTGACCAGCGCCGGCAGCGCCGCCGTATAGGTCTGCACGCTCTTGCCTGCGCCCAGCGTGGCATTGGCGTAGGCGATGCTCGCGCGAGTGTTGAGCGGATAGGTGTCGCTGTTCTGGAACTCGCTCTGGAGCTGCAGCCGGTTGCCGTTGACGACAACGAAGCCGAAGATGTCGTTCGACTTGTTGATCGTCGTGAAGCGGCCGGTGATGCCGCCCTGCGCAACCACCAGGTCGAGCCGTGCGCCAGGTGCGTTGCGGAGCGTGCCGGTGATGTCGATCCCGGCGCCATTGGCGATAACCAGCTTGCCCGAGATGTTGAGCAGGTCGCTCGCCGTCGGCGAGAGCTCGAGCAGCAGGTTCGAGCCGCTGAAGAAATGGACGTCGCCATTCACCGTCATCGTGCCCGGCGATGCGCCCGGTGAGAGGGTGCCCTCGACCAGGATGTTGCCGTTCACCGTGCCGGCGGTACCGAAAGTGGCGCCACGGGCGATCAGGACGCCGCTGGTCGCGGTGATCACGCTGCCCGCCTGTCCGATCAGCCGTCCTCCGGTGAGGGTGATCGCGGCCCAGCTGCTGGTGCCGGTGGTCGAGATCACGCCGCCATCGACGTTGAGCGCCTCGAAGCCGGTATAGGCGTTGGGATCGAGCAGCGTCGGTGCCGCATAGGTGCCGCTGGTGTTGAAGATCAGCGTGTCGGTGCCATCCCCACCGTTCCGCGCGCCGGTGATCGTGCCCGCGCCCGAGATGGTCAGGAAGTCATGGCCCGCGCCCAGGTCGAGATTGCCTTCGATCCGGCCGGATACGGTTACGATGTCACGGTTCGCGCCACCGGCCACGTTGGCGGTTAGGGTGTTGCCCGCCGTCACGTTGAACACGCCGCCATCGATGCCGACGCCGTTGGCGAAGCTGGCATTCTGGTCGATCCTCAGCTCGCCCGAGATGCCGCCCGACGCTTCCAGCCGCTCGAAACCGGTCTGATGTACGGAGCTGAGCAGGCGAACCGTATTGTCGGCCTGGTGCAGCACGAGCGTGTCATTGCCCGCGCCGCCATCCACGCCGCCGGCCACGGTCGCGCCGGCGCCCAGCGTGAAGCGATTGTCCGCCCCGTCGAAGGTCACGCCGGTCGCGGTGCTGAGTCGGGTGTTGGCGCCCAGTTCGAAATTGCCCCCGGTCACGGTCACCGAATCGAAGCTGTAGTCGCCGCCGGTGAGCGCAAGCGATCCGGCGCCCTCGGAGATCAGCTTCTCGAACGAGACGATCTGCGATGCCACCACGGTGCGGCTGTCCGCCGTACCGGACTGGACGCGCAGCGTGTCATTGCCCGCGCCGCCATCGACCCTGCCCTGGAACTTCACGCCGGCCGCGATGATGAGCTCGTTGTCGGTGTTGCCGGTGAAGTTCACCCGCTGGTTGGCGCCCAGGTCTCCAGCCAGCGTCAGCGGCGCTGTGCCGGCGACATTCGCCACTTCGAAGCCGAACATGCCGGCGATCGACGAGGCGCCGTCGAGCGTCAGGTTTAGCGTATCGGTGCCCGCGCCGCCATCGAGCGCACCCTGGAGCAGGCCCGACAGATGCATGGTCAGGCTGTCGTCCCCACCGCCCAGCGACACGCCGCCGGTCAGTCTGCCGTCGATCGTGACCGACTGGCTGCTGTCGTCGCCGATCACATTGGCAACCGAGCCGTTGGTGCCGGAAAGCACCAGGTTCGCGCTCTCGAGGATCTCGAGATTGTGATAGGTCTGGCCCTGGTCGAGGTTCACCGTCAGCGTGCCCGGCCCATAGACGCCGAACGAATTGAAGTTGGTGACCGAGCCCGGGATGCTGCCGTTCGCGCCGGCGAGGTTGAAGATGAAGGTGTTGTTGCCCGCGCCGCCGTCGATCGTGCCGGTGACGGTGCTGCCCGAACGGGCGATGTAGCGGTCATCGCCGTCGCCCAGCAGCACGTCGCCGTGGATCGTGCCGGCGTTGTTCACCGTATCGTCACCGCCGCCGAGATTGACCGAACCGTTCAGCGTGGCGCCGGCGGCAAGGCCGAGCCGGTCGACCTGCGCATTGCCGAGTACCGGCGCGGCAAGCGTCGCGCCGCCGGCGATGTTCAGGGTGCCGCCTTCGAGCAGAACCTGCTGATAGGTCGCGTCCCTGTCGACCACCAGGGCGCCCGTGCCCGAAGTCGAGAGTTGCTGGAAATTGGTGAAGGTGCCGGCAGTACTCAGGCTGCGGCTGTTGTTGGCATCGAGCTCGAAAGCGAGCGTGTTGGTGCCGCCACCACCATCGACCGGGCTGCCGACCGTGCCGGTGCCGTGCAGCGTCAGGCGATTGTCGCCGGCGCCGAAGTGCACGCCTTCCGACGAGGTGAGCGAGGCCCCGGTGCCGATGGAGAGGTTGCCCTCCACCTGCGCTGTCTGGAAATGATAGGCTTCGCCCTGGAGCGCGAGCGTGCCTGCACCACCGGCCACCAGCTTTTCGAACGAAGTGAGCTGCCCTGCCACGATCGTGCGGTTGTTCGCCGCGCCGGTGTTGATCTCCAGCGTGTCGGTGCCATCGCCGCCATTGGCGCTGCCTTCGAACACAGCGCCGGTGTCGATGATGAAGTGGCTGTCCGCGCCGTCGAAGTTCATCTGCTGGCCCGCGCCGAGATGCCCGGTGAGCGTCAGCGGCGCGACGCCCGCGGCATTGACGATCTCGAAGCCGAACAGGTCGTTGATCGACGCGGCTCCGGTCAGGTTGAGGTTGAGCGTGTCGGTGCCCGAGCCGCCGTCCAGTGCGCCGCGCAGTACGCCGGAAAGCGCGATCGACAGCGTATCGTCACCCCCGCCCAGCGACACGCCGCCGGTGAAGTCGGCATCCTGGATCGTCACCACCTGCGCGGTGTCGTCGCCCTTGATCAGGTCGACCGTGCCGGTTCCGTCGAGCAGGGTGAGGTTGGCCTGCTCCCACAGTTCGATCGTCTCATAATTGCGGTCGAGGCCGAGGGTGAGGGTACCGGGGCCATAAGCGCCGAACGACTCGAAATTGGTGAAGCCGCCGGGGATGGAGCCGCTGTTGCCGTGCATCCGGAAGACGAACGTGTCGGTACCGTCGCCGCCGTCGATCGCGCCGGTGACCAGGCCGCCGCCAAGTGCCTCATAGCGGTCGTTGCCGGCGCCAAGGTTCAGGTTGCCATGGATGGTGCCGGAGTTGACGACATTGTCATCGCCGTCGCCCATGTCGACGTCGAAGCCGATGGTACCGGTGTTGACGAGCGTATCGCCCCCGCCGCCGAGTGCGACGCCACCGGTGATCGTGCCATTGTTGGTCAGCGATTCGACGCTGTCCGCACCGGCATTGTCGAAGGTGTATCCCGTGCTGCCCGAGGCTGAGCCGATCGTGTCGCCGGCATCGATCCGCAGCGCGATGTCGCTCAGGCGCATCGACATCTGGTCGATCGAGCCGAAGAGCGAGACCGTGCCGGTGCCAAAGCTGTTCTGCAGTTTGGTCAGCCCCTCGAAGTTGCGGAACTGGCTCATGTCGAGCTTCTTGGCATCGCTGCCGGTCAGATCGACTGCGATCCCGTCGATGCCGTCGCCGCCATCGACGCTGCCGATGATCTGGGCGCCTGAGCCCGTGACGTAATAGTCATGGTCACCGCCGAGATTGAGGTCGCCGTTGAGCGTGCCGTAATTGGCGAAGGAATCCCCGAGATCGCCGAGGTGGATGTTGCCGATGATCGTGCCGCTATTGGTGATCAGATCGGTGGAGTTCCGGGTGTGGATCGCACCGGCGATCGTGTACTCGCCATCGTCCAGCAGGCGCGCGGTTGCCAGGAAGTCTTCCTCGCCAAGCGTGTAGCCCGCGCCGCCGCGGATCGTGCCACGATTGTCGAGGGTGAAGGTCGCTTCCAGGTCGTTGCCACCATCGACGCCGATCGCGACGCCTTCGGCGCCGACTTCGATCGTGCCCAGGTTGACGACGTTGGCATTCGCCCCTGCGGTTGCCGCGCCGAAATCGAACAGCGCGCCATAGGAGATCGTGGTGCCGAACTCGTCGTCCCTGACCGCGCCCGAGCCGCCGCTGATCGTGCCGCGATTGGTCAGCGAGGCGGCGGTACGCGGACGCGGGCCGTCGGTACCAGTGGCAAAACGAACGCCGCCGCTGGCCGCGTTGGTACCGCGGATCAGGCTGTCGTTGACCACTTCCATCTTGTGTCCGGACAGCAGCAGGCCCGAATAGCCCTGGCCCGTGGCTTCGAGCGTGCCGCTATTGGTCACCCGCATCAGATAATTGGTGCCGAGGCCGTAAGACATGCGGCTCTGCACCGCGAGCGCGTACTGGGCGTCACCAGTGGGGCCGACATGGCCCGTGGTGCGAATCGTGCCCGAATTGACGATGTCGCCCATCAGTTCGGTCGTCGCCTGGTTCTCGAACAGAACCAGCGCGGCCGATTCATAGGCGCTGCTGTTCTCGATCAGGCCGGTGTTGGTGAACTGGAAGGTCGATCCGGGCCCCTTGGCAAAGGCATTGACCAGAACCGCGAGCGAGGTCTCCGTTCGGATCGAGCCTTCGTTGCGGAAGCTGGACAGGGTTTCCGCGTAGACGCCCCTCTCCTCGCTGGACCGGATGTTACCTCGATTGACGAAGTCGATATTGTTGCCGACGCCCTCGATATCGCGGATCCAGACACCGAAGCCGTCGGTGTCGATATTGGCGCTGTTCACCACGGTGCCGTCACCAATGGCCATCAGGCCATTGCCGAGCGTCTCCGCGCTCGCGACGGTGACAACCGTATCCGCACCATTAGCCTCGATGCCGTGCATCTCGAAATTGATGATGCCGGGCTGGCTCAGGATGGCGTTGCTGGCGGTGTAGGTCGCCGAGGCGCCGAACGACTTGCCATAGCCGTCGATCCCATAGCCGCCATCGATCTGGCCGTTCACCCCATTGGTGGCGCCGGTGTAGAGGAACATGCTCTCGCCGTCGGCGAACTGGACGTCGCCTTCGATCGTCCCCGAATTGACCAGGACGTCGGTCGCGTAGCCGGTGCCCTGATATGCGAGCTTATCGGTCGGAGCGAGGGATCCCGTCAGGGGGATGTATCGCGTGCCACCGGCGATCACGCCCGCCTGCGAGCCGCCATTGGCGAACTGCCTGATCGCGTTGCGGGTGACCAGCACCTGGCCCTCGTTGCGGATCGTGGCATCGACCACCGATTCGAGCCGGCCGACATTCTCGATATAATTCGCGCCCTCGCTGGCGAGCACCGCGTTGCCGCTGGCAAGCACGATGCCGAGACCGCCACTCGCCACGCCGCTGCGCGTGCTGTTCTCGGTGAGCGTATTGTAGAGCTTGCCGCCGATCAGCTCGACGCCGACACCGCCGGCGGTCGTACCGCCATTCACCGAACCCACTGTGATCTTGGTCGAATTGAAGACTCGTCCGCTGCTCTGGATCAGCCGGACGTCCCCCATCTCCGGGTCGGTCGAGGCGACAGTGGTGTTCGCTTCCAGGAAGATGTCGGCGGATCCACCGGCGATGCCGAGGCCCTGCTGGAAGCGCACGCGGGCGCTGTCGATGAGCCGGAGCTCCTGGGCATAGGCAACATCGACAAGACCGGTATCCGAGCGTCGCCCGTCCATGTCGGCGGCGATCACGACTGTCAGCAGCGCGTCGCCATCGCCGCCCTGCTGGGCCAGGGTGGAGCCCGGCTCCACATAGATGGCCTTCTGATCGGTTGCGGCGGCACCGCCCTGGTCCTGGGCATCGAGGCTGGCGCCGACGAAGATCGTGCCGTCACCGGCAAGCCGCACCGGCTCGTGATTGAGCTTCATCTTGGCATTGGCGCCGGGCGGATCCGAACGCGAGCGATTCTCGAGGCGCAGTTCCGTGTCGTTTCCCGAGGCTTCATAGACGATACCGCCATCGAACGGGGTGCCGTCCGCCGTGACGAATTGCCTGCCCGTACCGCTCGCCGGCGTGGTGAAGACCAGATTTGCGGTCCGGCTACCGGTAGCGCGCAGCCACAGGGTGTCGAGGCCGCCGGCATCGGTGAGCGTGCCGGTTACGAGGCCGCTCAGGTCGAGCACACCGGTATCCGCGTTGACCCGGCCGATATCGGCAACGACCCGGTCGTCGCCGGTGCCCAGATGCACTTCGCGCGGGGCCTGGCCTTCCTCGAGAATCACCGGTTCGGTGCTCTGGGCGTGCGCGGTCCCGGCCAGGATGAGCGGCAGCAATGCGCTGCCCAGGAGGAGCCCCGCGCGACCCTGAAACCGGCGCGCGGACGTGCGATTCTTCAAGCTGTGGGTCGATTTCACGAGATAAGCCCCTCTTTACTGGTTCGGATGGCCGGGCGCGGACGCGGCTCGGCGGTGTTTCCGGTGGGGGCTCGGGCGCGATGCGGCCCGCATTTTGCGACATAGGCGGCTATCCAGAAGACCAAGTCGGTCATTCCGGCGGGTTTTGCGACGAGCAGGGCAAAAGTCAGTTCAGCATATGCAAGATGCCGGCAGAACGGTGTGCCGAATCTTGCCAAGGGTGCCTGAAGTATTCTGAAGCTTGGCTATGGATGTATGAGAAGAATGAATAGCCTTCTCGGCGGAATCGCCAAAATATCCTTGAGGATTATTTGCCCGTCTCGGATTTATTCTGATGATTGCGGAAGATTGCATGCGCTTCCGTCGGCACCGATGCCATCGGATGTAGAGCGCATTCTCGCGCAAGATCTTCATTCAGAAGGAAAATTGGATGCCCCGTGAGGATTCGAACCTCAATTGACGGAGTCAGAGTCCGTAGTCTTACCTTTAGACGACGGGGCATCACGCGGCATCACTGCCGGCAGGCGGGGCGCAATACGGTGCTGATCCGGCGCTGTCAACGGGCCCGGTACCGTCGGCTTCTTGCTCCCGCCTCCGCTCTCCGCTAGCCTCGCTTTCAAGCACCGGCGGCAGAAAAGCCGTGACGGAACAGAACATAAGCGAGTGATATGATGGGGGATGGCACTGCCAAGATGCCCCGCGGCCGTGGTTCCGGAAAAATCCGGAGGGCACCGCCGCCGATGGAGCGGCCCCGGGAACGCCCGGTGCGCGGCCGACCGGGAGAAGCGCGCCACTATGCGGCGCTCGATCTGGGCACCAATAATTGCCGGCTGCTGATCGCGCGTCCGCAGGGGGCGGGTTTCGCGGTGGTAGATGCCTTTTCGCGGATCGTCCGGCTGGGCGAGGGGCTCGCCACCAGCGGCAAGCTTTCCGATGCCGCGATCGAACGTACGATCGCGGCGCTGCGCATCTGCGCCGAGAAGCTCAAGCGCCGCCATGTGATCCTGGCCCGATCGGTGGCGACCGAGGCGTGCCGCCAGGCTTCGAACGGATCGGCGTTCATCGAGCGGGTCTACCGCGAGACGGGCATCGCGCTCGACATCATCACTGCCGAGGAAGAGGCGCGGCTTGCCGTGCTCGGCTGCCATGCGCTGCTCGAGCCCGGCGATGGCCCGGCGCTGGTGTTCGACATCGGCGGCGGCTCGACCGAGCTGGTGCTGGTCGATTCGCGCGGCGGCGACGTGCCCCGCATCCTCGACTGGCACAGCGCGCCTTGGGGCGTCGTCTCGCTTACCGAGGCATCGGGCAGCGCCGAGACCGCCGAAGACCGGGCCGCGCTCTATGCGAGCATGCGGGCACGGGTGGCGGAGAGCTTCGCGCCCTTCGCCAGCCGCCTTCGCACCCCGCGCGGCACCCGGCGGCTGCTGGGTACCTCCGGCACCGTCACCACGCTTGCCAGCGTGCATCTGGGGCTTGCGGCCTATGATCGCTCGGTGGTCGATGGGCTGATCGTGCCCGCGCCGGCGATGCGCGAAGTGAGCCAGCGAATCTCGGGCATGAGCATGGCCGAGCGCAGCCAGGTGCCGTGCATCGGATCGGAACGCGCCGATCTGGTCGTCGCCGGCTGCGCGATTCTCGAAACGATCCTCGACCTTTGGCCCGCAGAGCGGCTAGGGATCGCGGACCGCGGCATTCGCGAGGGCATCCTCCGCCGCCTGATCAACGGGAGAATCTTGTGAGCAGAGGCGGCGGACGCGGCCATACCCGCGTGCTGACTGCGCGCAAGCGCACCGCGCAATCGACCCGCTGGCTCGAACGCCAGCTCAACGATCCGTACGTCAAGCGCGCCAAGGCCGAGGGCTATCGCAGCCGCGCGGCCTACAAGCTGATCGAGCTCGACGAGAAGTTCGGGTTCCTCAAGGGCAAGAAGCGGGTGCTTGACCTCGGCATCGCGCCGGGCGGCTGGACCCAGGTGGTGCGGCGGCGCCTGCCCAAGGCGCCGGTGGTCGGCATCGACCTGCTGCCCGTCGATCCGATCGATGGCGCGATCATCCTCCAGATGGACTTCATGGACGATGCCGCGCCCGACCGGCTGATCGAGGAACTGGGCGGCAATCCTGACCTCATCATCTCGGACATGGCGGCCAACACCGTCGGCCATCCGCAGACCGACGCGCTGCGGACCATGGGCCTGGTCGAGGCCGCGTTCGACTTCGCGATCCAGGTGCTCGAGCCGGGCGGCGATTTCGTCGCCAAGGTGTTTGCCGGTGGTGCCGATTCGCAGTTCGTCGCCGCGATGAAGCGCAGCTTCGCCACCGTGAAGCACGCCAAGCCGCCGTCGAGCCGCAAGGGCTCGGTGGAATGGTTCGTGGTGGCGCAGGGCTTCAAGGGGCGCAAGGCGGAGCCGGACGGGGAGTGAACCTCGGCCGCGGCGGCTATTGTGGAACGTAGTCGCCCGTCTCGAAGTCTCGCATGAACGCCGAGCCTGCGGGCGAATCGATCAGGTGCAGCCAGCTGTCGTCCCGGTTGAGCACGGCTCCGAGAGCGGTGTAGTGCGCTTTGCGGGCTTCGATCTCCTCGTCGGTCGCGTCGCTCATCCGGCCGCGTATCCGCCAGCCGCTGTCCGGATATTGCTCGCCTTCCTCGCTCTGCGGTGCTTCGCGGTAGAGGAACTCGACCGGTTCGGAGCCGTCGAGGACGCAGGCATCGACGAGGCAGCGTTCCCAATATTCGCGATGCGCGACAGGCGGCGGCGCCGCTTCGGGATCGGCCCAGTCGATCGCGATGATGTGATGACGCTCGAAATGCACCGGCTCGCCCAGTTTCAGCGTCGAGGTCGGTTCAAGGGGAAGGTTGTCGAGCGTGCCGGTCACCGCGTCGCCATCGACCGTACTGACCTGCACCCACATCCGCTCGGCCGGCCATTTCTCGGTCTCGTGCAGATATTCGAAGACCAGCTTGACGTGATCTTCGTCGCGAACTGCGGCGATCTCCCCGGAACTGGGCAGGAAGAAGGTATAGGGCGCTTCCGCAGCGTTGATGCGGGGATCGCTCAGTACGTAGCGCGGATCGGCGGATGGCATGGCCGCATCCTTAGCCGGCAATGCGCAAAGCAAAAGGGCCGGAGTTGCCCCCGGCCCTTCTCTATCTCTTGCCCGTCGCGGCAAAGCCGCGCCGTCGATCGGGCGATGCCTGCCGGCTGGCATTCGGCTTGTCCTCGGCCAGCTTGCGCTGGCCTCGGGCCGCATGCTCAGCCGTCGTAGTCGCCGCCCAGATTCTGGTTGCGCGGCGGGGCAGCGGCGGTGAGGCGGAGCGCCTCGGCAGACGCGGCGATCGAGCCGACTTCGTCCGGTGCTTCCTCGTCGTCGATCTGGACGCGCTGCAGGCTCGACACCACGGCTTCTTCCAGGTGCGTCGGGCGCACGGTCTCTTCGGCGATTTCGCGCAGCGCGACGACCGGGTTTTTATCGCGGTCGCGATCGAGGGTCAGCTCGGCGCCCCCCGAGATCTGGCGGGCACGCTGCGCCGCGAACAGCACGAGATCGAAACGGTTGGGAACCTTGTCGACGCAATCTTCGACAGTGACGCGCGCCATCTACGCTTCCTTGAAAAACGGAGTGTCCGGGAAAGGCGGCGATCTAGGGCCCGGCTGTGGAAAAGTCAAGAAAATGGGCTTGCGGCCCCGGCTGCCGAACCGAATCGGGTGCGGCGCGTTGGGAACGCTGTCGCAACGTTCAGTGGAACCGCATGGAAGCGCTCGCCCCCCTTGCCCCCGTCCCGCCGCTCCCGCATCACGGCCCGATGGAATTTTCCCAGCCGAGCTTCGAGGTCGAGGGCAACCGGCTGACGCTGCTGCCCGACGGCCCCGAGCGGCTGGAAGCGCTGCTCGACCTGATGCGCCGCGCCGAACGGTCGCTACGCGTGCTCTACTACATCTATGTCGATGACGAGGCCGGTGCCGCAGTGCGCCAGGCGCTGATCGACGCGGCGGCGCGCGGCGTGAAGGTCAGCCTTATCGTCGACGGGCTGGGCAGCGAGCATGCCCAGAGCCGGCGCTTCTTCGACCCGCTGCACGAGGCGGGGGTGGAGGTGTGCCGCTTCGTGCCGCGCTGGGGGAGGCGCTACCTGCTGCGCAACCACCAGAAGCTGGCGCTGGCCGACGAGGAGCGGGTGATCGTCGGCGGGTTCAACATCGAGGACAGCTATTTCGGCACGATCGCCGAGGAAGCATGGCGCGACCTCGGCCTGCTGGTCGAGGGGCCGGCGGCGCGGCGGCTGGTCGGCTATTTCGATTCGCTGTCGAACTGGGCCAGGCAGCCGCGGCCGTCGCTGCGCCGGCTCGGCCGCACCTTGCGTGCCTGGAGCGAGCCTGAGGGCAAGACCCGCTGGCTGCTCGGCGGGCCGATGCGGCGGCTCTCGCCGTGGGCGCGGGTGGTCAAGCGCGACATGGAGCAGGCTAGGTCGATCGACATCATCGCCGCCTATTTCGCCCCCAATCCGGCGATGCTCCGCCGGCTCGACCGGGCGGGCAAGCGCGGCGAGGTGCGGCTGGTGCTGCCCTCCAAGCTCGATCACGGCGCGGCGATCTGGGCGGCGCGCTTCACCTATGCGGGCCTGCTGCGCAAGCGCGTGCAGATCTACGAGTATCAGCCGACCAAGCTGCACGCGAAGCTGTTCCTGATCGACGACGTGGTGAACATCGGCTCGGCCAATTTCGACATCCGCTCGATGTTCCTCAACCTCGAGCTGATGTTCCGGATCGAGGACAGGGCGTTCGCTGCCTATATCCGCGGCTTCATCGACGGCGAGATCGCGCAGTCGGAGCGGATCACCCCCGAGCTCTACAAGGCGCGCACCGGCCCCTGGATGCGGATCAAGCAGGCGGCGGCGTATTTCGTGATGGCGGTGCTCGATTATAACGTCACGCGGCGGCTGAACTTCGGCGCCAAGGGCACTCGCCTCAATCCTTGACGGTCTCCATCGCCACATAGGTGGAGGTGCTGGCGACGTGCGGCAGGCTGGAGATCTTCTCGCCGAGCACGATCCGATATCGGCGGATATCGGCGGTGCGGACCTTGAGCAGATAGTCGAAATTGCTCGCCAGCATGTGGCATTCCTCGACCTCGGGGATGCGCCGGACGGCGGCGTTGAACTCCTGCAGCGCTTTTTCGCGGGTATCGGCCAGCTTCACCTCGGTGAAGGCGATATGATCGAGCCCCAGTCTTGCCGGATCGATGATCGCGCGGAAGCCGCGGATCACGCCGCTGTCGGTCAGCCTCTTCAGGCGAACCTGCGCCGGGGTCTTGGACAGCCCCACCCGCCTGGCGAGCTCGGTGACCGTCATCCGGCCATCTTCAGCCAGGGCGGCGAGGATCTTGCGGTCGAAATCGTCCAATTCGACTGCGAGGGCGGGTTTTTTCATGATTTCCGCCTAGCAGATGCGCGATAATATGGCGATCCCGCCTGCGAAGTGGCGCTGATAAGTCGGATCGACCTGCGCGAAGCGATTATATTGTGCCTATGACCCAGCCCGCGCCCTTCGCTGCCTTTGCTCCACCCGTCCGCGAGCCGACTCCGCTCCGCCAGGCGATCACCGCCGCCTATCGGCGTGATGAGGCCGAGGCGCTGGCCCCGCTGATCGCGGCGGCGACGCTTGATGAGGGCACCCGCGCCGCGATCCGTGCAACCGCTACGCAGCTCGTCACCGGGCTGCGCGCCCGCAAGCGCAGCGGCGCGGTCGAATCGCTGGTCCAGGAATATGCGCTGTCGAGCGAGGAAGGTGTGGCGCTGATGTGCCTGGCCGAGGCGCTCCTGCGCATCCCCGACGACGCCACCCGTGACGCGCTGATCCGCGACAAGCTGGCCGATGGCGACTGGCGCGCGCATCTCGGCGGCAAGTCGCTGTTCGTCAACGCGGCGACCTGGGCGCTGGTGGTGACGGGCAAGCTGGTCGACAGCGCCGATGATCGCGGGCTGGGCGCCGCGCTGATGCGGGTGGTCGCGCGCGCCGGCGAGCCGGTGATCCGCAAGGCGATCGACCTGGCGATGCGGATGATGGGCGAGCAGTTCGTCACCGGCGAGACGATCGCCGAGGCATTGAAGCGCGCCCGGCACGAAGAGGCCAAGGGCTTCCGCTACAGCTATGACATGCTTGGCGAGGCAGCGACGACCGGCGCGGACGCAGAGCGCTATTACCGCGATTACGAGAATGCCATCCATGCGATCGGCAAGGCGTCCGCCGGGCGCGGCATCTATGAAGGACCGGGCATCTCGATCAAGCTGTCGGCACTGCATCCGCGCTACAGCCGCGCCCAGGCCGACCGGGTGATGAGCGAGCTGCTGCCCCGGGTGAAGACGCTGGCAGCGCTGGCGCGCCACTACGATATCGGCCTCAACATCGATGCCGAGGAAGCCGACCGGCTGGAGCTGTCGCTCGACTTGCTCGAGAGCCTGGCGCTCGATCCGGACCTGGCCAATTGGGACGGGCTCGGCTTCGTCGTCCAGGCCTATGGCAAGCGCTGCCCGTTCGTGATCGACTGGATCATCGACCTGGCCAGCCGCGCCGGACGCCGGATCATGGTGCGGCTGGTCAAGGGCGCCTATTGGGATGCGGAGATCAAGCGCGCCCAGATCGACGGGCTTCCCGGCTTCCCGGTCTATACCCGCAAGCTCCACACCGACGTCGCCTATGTGGCGTGCGCCCGCAAGCTGCTGGCGGCGACCGACCGGGTGTTCCCGCAATTCGCCACCCATAATGCCCAGACTCTGGCGACGATCTACCAGCTCGCCGGTCCGGACTTCGCGGTCGGCAAGTACGAGTTCCAGTGCCTGCACGGCATGGGCGAACCGCTTTACGAGCAGGTGGTGGGTAGCGCGAAGCTCAACCGGCCGTGCCGCATCTATGCGCCGGTCGGCACGCATGAGACCTTGCTTGCCTATCTGGTGCGCCGCCTGCTGGAGAATGGCGCCAACTCCTCCTTCGTGAACCGGATCGCGGATCCGGAGATCCCGGTTTCCGAGCTGGTCGCCGATCCGGTCGAGGGGGTGCTGGCGATGGCGAAGCCGGGCGCGCCGCACGACCAGATCGCGCTGCCGCATGCGCTCTATCCCGATCGCCGCAACTCGGACGGGCTCGACCTGAGCGATGAAGATGCGCTGGCGGCGCTGAGCGAGGCGCTGCGCGAGAGCGCCGCGATCGACTGGCGTTCGGCGCCGGCAGATGGCCTGGGCACGGAACGCACGGTGCTGAACCCGGCCGATCATCGCGACGAAGTCGGCGTGGTGGTCGAGGCCTCGCCCGAGGCGGCGACGGCCGCGGTCGCACGCGCGGCTGCGTCGGACTGGGCGTCCACCCCGGTCGCCGAGCGTGCCGCGATGCTCGAGCGTGCCGCCGATGCGATGCAGGCGCGGATGCCGGTGCTGCTCGGGCTGATCGTGCGAGAGGCGGGCAAGTCGCTGCCCAATGCGATCGCCGAAGTGCGCGAGGCGATCGATTTCCTGCGCTATTATGCGGCGCAGGCGCGGGCAACCTTCGGGGCCGGGCAAGTGCCGCTGGGTCCGGTGGTCTGCATCAGCCCGTGGAACTTCCCGCTGGCGATCTTCACCGGCCAGGTTGCCGCGGCGCTGGTCGCGGGCAATCCGGTGCTCGCCAAGCCGGCCGAGGAGACGCCGCTGATCGCCGCCCAGGCGGTGGCGCTGCTCCATGACGGGGGCGTGCCGGCGGATGCGCTGCAGCTCGTGCCGGGCGACGGCCCGATCGGCGCGGCTTTGGTCGGCGCGGCGGAGACGGCGGGGGTGATGTTCACCGGCTCGACCGAAGTCGCCCGGCTGATCCAGCGCCAGCTCGCCACCCGCCTGTCGCCCGCCGGCAAGCCGATCCCGCTGGTCGCCGAGACGGGCGGGCAGAATGCGATGATCGTCGACAGCTCCGCGCTGGCCGAGCAGGTGGTGGCGGACGTCATCGCCTCGGCGTTTGACAGCGCCGGCCAGCGTTGTTCTGCGCTTCGCATCCTGTGCCTGCAGGAGGAAGTCGCCGATCGCACGCTGGCGATGCTCAAGGGTGCGCTCAAGGAACTGCGCATCGGGCGGACCGATGCGCTCAATGTCGATACCGGCCCGGTGATCACTGCCGAGGCGCGCGGCAATATCGAGAACCACATTGCGCAGATGCGGTCGCGCGGCCATCGGATCGAACAGCACGACCTGCCGGCTGCCGCGGGCCATGGCACCTTCGTGCCGCCGACGATCATCGAGATCGATGCCATCGCCGATGTCGAGCGCGAAGTGTTCGGTCCGGTGTTGCACGTGCTGCGCTACGCCCGTGATGATCTGGGCGAACTGATCGATGCGATCAACGCGACCGGCTATGGCCTGACCTTCGGCCTGCACACCCGGCTTGACGAGACAGTTGCCGAAGTCACCGCACGGGTGAAGGCCGGCAATCTCTATGTGAACCGCAATGTGATCGGCGCAATCGTCGGCGTGCAGCCGTTCGGCGGGCGCGGGCTTTCGGGCACCGGGCCCAAGGCAGGCGGGCCGCTCTATCTGGGGCGGATGGTCGCGGATGCGCCGGTCGCGGTCGAATCGACCAGTGCGGCGCCGACGCTGCTCGCCGGGTTCATCGGCTGGCTCGATGCGCAGGGCGAGGACAGGGCGGCGGCGACCGCGCGGCGCTACGGCGCGGAATCGGCGCTGGGGCTGGAGCGCGAGCTGCCAGGGCCGGTGGGCGAGCGCAACCTCTATGCACTCCATCCGCGTGGCCGGGTGCTGCTGCGGGCGGAGACGCCGGCGGGGTTGTACGAGCAGATGGCGGCTGTGCTGGCGACCGGCAATCGCGGCACGATTGAGGGCGTGCCGCTGCCGCAAGGCCTGCCGGCGGATGTCGCCGCTGCCTTTGCGCCCGATGCCGCCGAGCCGCTTGCCGCTGCGCTGGTCGAGGGTGAGGCCGGGCCGCTGGCCGCCGAGCTGGCCGGGCGCGAGGGACCGATCGTCTCGCTCTTCGCGGCCGGTGCCTCGGGCTATCCGCTCGACCTGCTGCTCGAGGAAGTGTCGATCTCGATCAACACCACCGCGGCCGGCGGCAATGCCAGCCTGATGACGATCGGTTGATCGACGGGCGGCTGACGCGCGGGCTTGATCGGCGGGGCGGCGGACCCGCATAGGAAGGGCGATGAAGAAGGTCGCGCCCCGCTCCGCCGCCCGCCCGGTCTCGCACCAGGGCATGAAGCTGATCCCTGGCGGCAGCTTCATGATGGGATCGGAGCAATTCTACGAGGAGGAGCGCCCGCTCCGCCGGGTGCGGGTGGACAGCTTCTGGATCGATGCGACGCCGGTCACCAACGCGCAGTTTGCCGCGTTCATTGCCGCGACAGGATACCGGACCTTTGTCGAGAAGGCTCCCGATCCGAAGGACTATCCGGGGATGGACCCGGCGCTGGCGGTGCCGGGTTCGCTGGTCTTCCAGCGCACGCCCCAGCCGGTATCGCTCGACGATCATGGCCAGTGGTGGGCGTTCGTGCCCGGTGCCGACTGGCGGCATCCAACCGGTCCGGACAGCAGCATCGCGGGGATCGAGGACCATCCGGTCGTCCATGTCGCGTTCGAGGATGCCGATGCCTATGCCAAATGGGCGGGCAAGGCGCTGCCGACCGAGGCCGAATGGGAGTTCGCGGCGCGCGGCGGACTGGTCGACAAGGAATATGCCTGGGGCGACGAGCTGGCGCCGGGCGGCGCGATCCTCGCCAATTACTGGCAGGGCATGTTCCCCTTCGCGACGCTCAAGCCCGACGACCAGTATCGCACGACGGCGGCCGGCAGCTTCCCGGCCAATGGCTATGGCCTTTCCGACATGATCGGCAATGTCTGGGAGTGGACGCGCGACTGGTATGGCGCGCCGCAGCCGGGCAAGGGCAGCTGCTGCGAGGCGGTGAACCCGCGCGGCGCCACGATCGGCGACAGTTTCGAGTCGCATGCGCCGGGAGCGAAGATCGGGCGGCGGGTGCTCAAGGGCGGCTCGCATCTGTGCGCGGTCAATTATTGCCAGCGCTACCGGCCGGCGGCGCGCCATCCCCAGCAGATCGATAGCGCGACCAGCCATATCGGCTTTCGCTGCGTCTCGCGGAAAGTCTAGGCCACCGCCGGTCGCAGGCATGGCGCACCCAAACCATGTGGTGCTTGCCTCCCCGCCCGGTGCGGGGCATGGGATAGGGGTCTGCCGCGAGGCATATTCTACAAGGCGGGAAGCCGGGAAAAGGGCATGAAGGACAAACTCGTAGTGCTGATCGGCGGCGGCGGTTTCGTCGGCCGCTATGTTGCCCAGGAACTGCTTGCCGCGGGCGCCCGGGTGCGCATCGCGCAGCGCCGTCCGCGCGACGCCTGGTTCCTCAAGCCGCTCGGCGATCTCGGCCAGACCCAGTTCGTCGCCGCCGACGTGACCCGGCCCGATTCGGTCGTCGCCGCGGTGGCCGGCGCCGACGCCGTCATCAACCTGGTCGGCGTGCTCAAGGGCGATTTCGATGCCGTCAACGCCGGTGGCGCGCGCAATGTCGCCGAAGCCGCCAGGGCGGCCGGTGTCGGGACGCTGATCCATTTCTCCGCGCTGGGCGCCGAGGCGGATTCCGCCTCCGCCTATGGCCGGACCAAGGCGGCGGGCGAGGCGGCGGTGCGCCAGGCGTTCCCGGACGCGATCCTCCTGCGCCCGTCCTTCATCTTCGGCCGCGAGGACCAGTTCACCAATCGCTTCGCCGCGATGGTCGGCATGGGGCCGGTGGTGCCGGTGCTGCGCGCGGACGTGCGCTTCCAGCCGGTCTATGTCGTCGACGTCGCCAGGGCAGTCGCCGCCGCGCTCGCCGATCCGGAAGCGCATGCGGGCAAGACCTATGCGCTGGCCGGTGCCGACACGCTGACCATGGCGGGCCTGTTCCGCTGGCTGGCAGGGGCGACGGGCCACAACCCGACCTTTGTCGAGCTGCCCGATGCGATCGGCGCGCTGATCGCGGCACTGCCGGGCACGCCGATCACGCGCGACCAGTGGCGCATGCTCCAGGCGGACAATGTCGCGGGCGACCTGCCCGGGCTCGCCGCGCTGGGCGTGGTGCCGACGCCGCTCGCCACCGCCGCACCGGCCTGGCTGGTGCGCTACCGGCGCCATGGCCGCTTCGGCAAGCTCGCCGCCTGACCCTTTCTATCCGCGCCCGTCGGCGCATCGGAGCCTGATCTCGCATGAGCGAAACCCTCGTCGCGATCCTCCTCGGCATTGTCGAGGGGATCACCGAATTCCTGCCGGTCTCGTCGACCGGGCATCTGATCCTCGCTTCCGAGCTGATGGGCTATGATTCCGCGACCTGGGGGATGTTCAACGTCGTCATCCAGCTCGGCGCGATCCTGGCGGTGGTCGTGCTCTACTGGCGGACCTTCTGGGCAGTGGCTGAAGGGCTCATCAAGCTGAACCCGGTCTCGATCCGCTTCGTGCGCAACCTGCTGATCGCCTTCATCCCGGCAGCGGTGATCGGCCTCGCGCTCCACAAGCATATCGAGGCGCTGCTCGGCCAGCCCATGGTGGTGGCCTGGGCGCTGGTGATCGGCGGCATCGCCATCCTGGTGATCGAGCGGCTGGCGAAGACCGCCACGATCCACGGCATCGCCGAGATCCCGCTGGTCCGCACGATCGGCATCGGCTTCATCCAGTGCATCGCGATGATCCCGGGCGTGAGCCGCTCGGGCGCTACGATCATGGGCGCGCTCAGCCTGGGCGTCGAGCGGCGCACCGCCGCCGAGTTCAGCTTCTTCCTCGCCATCCCGACCATGCTCGGCGCGACCGTGCTCGAGCTCGCCAAGAATCGCGACGCGATCGCATCGGCCCGGGTCGGCTGGGACGAGATCGGGATCGGCTTCGTCACGGCCTTTGTCGTCGCGATCGTGGTCATCAAGCTGTTCGTCGGCATCGTCTCCAAGCACGGCTTCGCGCCCTTTGCCTGGTACCGAATCATCGCCGGTATCGGCGCGATCGCCTGGCTTTCGATGCGATAAGGTCCGGATCGGCCATAAAATGGCGCAATAATCTTTCAATTTTGTGCCGAAACCGTCGAAAAACATAATATAGGTCAGCTTTGCTGACTTTTATCGACTCGCTTGCGGCGTTAGGCGCGCTGCATGGCGGAAACGATGCTCAAATTCGTTGGAACGGCGCAGGCTTATCCCGGCAAGCGCGAGGCGGAACTGCGTGCGGAGGATTTCCGCGAGATCGCGGATCGCTATGCGGTGCCCAGCGCCGAGGAACAGTCGAGCCGCTGCTCGCAATGCGGCGTGCCCTATTGCTCGGTGCACTGTCCGCTCCACAACCATATCCCCGACTGGCTGCGCCTGACCGCCGAGGGGCGGCTGCGCGAAGCCTATCAGCTGTCGAACAGCACCTCGACCATGCCCGAGATCTGCGGCCGCATCTGCCCGCAGGATCGGCTGTGCGAAGGCAATTGCGTGATCGAGTTTTCCGGCCACGGCGCGGTGACGATCGGCTCGGTCGAGAAGTTCATCACCGACACCGCCTGGGAAGAAGGCTGGGTGGAGCCGGTTGCAGTCGGCCCGGCACGCGGCCAGTCGGTCGGCATCATCGGTGCGGGCCCGGCCGGGCTCGCCGCCGCCGAATACCTCCGCGAATATGGCTATGAGGTGCATGTCTATGACCGGCATGATCGCGCCGGCGGGCTGCTCACCTATGGCATTCCCGGCTTCAAGCTGGAGAAGCATGTCGTCATGCGCCGCATCGAGCGGCTCGAGCAGGGCGGCGTGGTCTTCCATCTCGGCTTCGAAGTCGGCCGCGAGGCCAATCTCGACGAACTGCGCAAGCGCCACACCACGCTGCTGATCGCCACCGGCGTCTACAAGGCGCGCGGCATCCAGGCGCCCGGCGTCGGCGCCAAGGGAATCGTCGAGGCGCTCGACTATCTCACCGCGTCGAACCGCAAGGGCTTTGGCGATGCCGTGCCCGCGTTCGATGATGGCAGCCTCGATGCCAACGGCAAGCATGTCGTGGTGATCGGCGGCGGCGACACCGCGATGGACTGCGTGCGCACCGCCGTGCGCCAGGGGGCCACCTCGGTGAAGTGCCTCTATCGCCGCGACCGTGCCAACATGCCGGGTTCGCAGCGCGAGACCGCCAATGCCGAGGAGGAAGGCGTCGAGTTCGTCTGGCTTTCCGCTCCCGAAGCCTTTGACGGCGTCGACACGGTCACCGGCGTGCGCGCCAGCCGCATGCGCCTCGGTGCGCCCGACGCCTCGGGCCGCCGTGCGCCGGAAGTCGATCCGGGCGGCGCGTTCCAGCTCAAGGCCGATCTCGTCATCAAGGCGCTCGGCTTCGAGCCCGAGGACCTGCCGCGGATGTTCGGTGCCGAGGAACTGGGCGTCACCCGCTGGGGCACGCTGCGCACCGACGGGCGCACGATGATGACCAGCCTCGACGGCGTTTTCGCAGCGGGCGATATTGTCCGCGGCGCGAGTCTCGTCGTCTGGGCGATTCGCGACGGCCGCGATGTCGCGGCGCACATGCATGCCTGGATGCGCGCCCGTGCCGATACCGCGCGGGCTGCCTGAGGAAGTCGTCCCGATGAAGCCCTTGCTTGCCGCCCTTGCCCTTGGTGTCGCCGCCCTCCCGGCCTCGGCCTTTGCCGCCGCGCCGGTGAGCGCGCCTGCGGCCGAAGGTGATCTCCAGAAGCTCGTCGCGCTGATGGCGCCCGAGGATTCGATCGGGCGCATCGCCGGCCGCGCCTTCGACCTCGGCATGGACCAACAGCTTGCCGCCGACCCGAAGATGAAGGCGGCCTATGACGCCAATCCCGGGCTGCGCGAGCAGGTCGGCGGGCAGCTGCGCGGCCAGTTCACGCGCATCCTGGTCGCGGCTTTGCCGTCGCTGCGCGGCGAGATCGAGACCATCCTCAAGGCCGAGCTCACCCCGGGCGAGATCGCCGACACGCTGACCTTCTTCGCCAGCCCGACGGGCCAGAAGGTGCGCGCCGAAGTCTATGAGGCGATGGGCAACGCGCCGGGCCAGTCGCCGCAGGAAATGCAGCAGGCGGCAATGGCGGCGGTGATGGCGAAGATGACGCCCGAGGATTATCCGGCGCTGATGGCGTTCGCCGGCAGCACCGCGGCGCAGAAGATGGGCAGCCTCAACCCGAAGATCGCCGCGGCCAGCCAGGCTTGGGCGCTCAAGCTGGTCGCCGCCAATCGCCCGCAGATGGAAGGTTTCGCGACCCGCGCTGCGGCGGAGTATCTGGCGAAGAAGAAGGGCGGCCAGTGAAGGCGTGGCGCCTTGCCGCGACGCTGCTGCTCGCGCCGCTCCTGGCGCCGGCGCCGCTGCTCGCGCAGGGCGTGGCCGAGGCATCGCCCGCTGCCGCGCTCGCGAAGCGTATCGCGAACCTCACCTTCGCGCCCAGTGCTGACGCACGGCAGGCATTTGTCGATTCCTTTGTGAAGAAGTTCGCCGAGGGGCTTGAGAGCGACGCGGGGAGCCGGGCACTTTTCAAGCAGCACCCGGCGGCACGCGATGCGGCGCTGCGCGCGGCCCAGCAGGGCGCCGGCGAGCAATATGACGCGGCCTTCGCACCGGCGCTGACCGATACCGTCGCGGCATTCTATCGGGAGCATTTCTCGCTCGCCGAGCTGGTCGAGATCGAGCGCTATTATGCCAGTCCGCAATCGGCGCGCGTGATCCGCAGCTTCTCCTCGCCGGGCGGCGCCGCCGAAGTGGCCGCGGCCAAGGCGGATCCCGTGGTGGTGGCCTATCGGGCTTCGCCCGTCGGCACGAAGGAACATGCGCTCACCGGGGCGCTGGCGACCGCGGTGGTCAACAACAGCGTCACAACCGGGCAGCGCGTGGCCCAGGCAATTCTTCCCAAGGTGCGGCAGGCAGTACGCACGGCAACGAGCAGTTCGAGGCAGCAATGATCAGCACCCTTTCCACCGAACGTGAGCGGCTGGCTCGCGAGGGCATGTACCGTCCCGAGTTTGAGGGCGATGCCTGCGGCGTCGGCATGGTTGCCGCGACCGACGGCCAGCCCTCGCGCCGCGTCGTCCAGTCGGCGATCGATGCGCTGAAGGCGGTGTGGCACCGCGGCGCGGTCGATGCCGATGGCAAGACCGGCGACGGTGCCGGCCTGCATGTCGACCTGCCGGTGCGCTTCTTCGACGATGCGATCGCCGCGGGCGGGCACCGCGTGCTGCCGAACCGGCTGGCCGTGGGCATGGTGTTCCTGCCGCGCACCGATCTGGGCGCGCAGGAAGTGTGCCGTACGATCGTCGAGTCCGAGATCATTGAGGCGGGCTACACCATCTATGGCTGGCGCCAGGTGCCGGTCGACGTCTCGGTCATCGGCATGAAGGCGCAGGCGACGCGCCCCGAGATCGAGCAGATCATGATCGCCGGCCCGCAGCCGGACGCGATGGACGCCGCCGAGTTCGAGAAGGAGCTCTATCTGGTGCGCCGCCGGATCGAGAAGGCGGTGATCGCCGCGCAGATCAGCGGCTTCTACATCTGCTCGCTGTCGACCCGCTCGATCATCTACAAGGGGCTGTTCCTCGCCGAGAGCCTGTCGGACTTCTATCCGGACCTCAAGGACGAGCGCTTCACCAGCCGCGTCGCGATCTTCCACCAGCGCTATTCGACCAACACCTTCCCGCAATGGTGGCTGGCGCAGCCGTTCCGTTGCCTTGCCCATAACGGCGAGATCAACACGATCCGCGGCAACAAGAACTGGATGCGCAGCCACGAGATCAAGATGGCGAGCATCGCGTTCGGCGAGCGCAGCGAAGACATCAAGCCGGTGATCCCGGCGGGCGCATCGGACACCGCCGCGCTCGACGCGGTGTTCGAGGCGATCTGCCGCTCGGGCCGCGACGCGCCGACCGCCAAGCTGATGCTGGTGCCCGAGGCATGGGACGATACGACGCCCGAGGGGCACCGGGCGATGTACAAGTATCTCGCCTCGGTGATGGAGCCGTGGGACGGTCCGGCCGCGCTGGCGATGACCGATGGTCGCTGGGCGGTTGCCGGCGTCGACCGCAATGCGCTGCGTCCGCTGCGCTACACCCAGACCAGCGATGGACTGCTGATCGTCGGCTCCGAGACCGGCATGGTCCAGATTCCCGAATCGACCGTGGTCGCCAAGGGCCGGATGGGTCCGGGCCAGATGATCGCCGTCGATCTCGATCAGGGCGTGCTGCTCTTTGACAAGGCGATCAAGGACCAGGTCGCCGGCGAGCATGACTATGCCGGGATGATCGGCGAGTTCATGACCGTGGCGGACCTGCCCGAGCCGGAGGCAGCGCCGCTGCGCTTCGACCGTGCCGAGCTGACGCGCCGCCAGGTTGCGGCAGGGCAGACGCTCGAGGACATGGAGTTGATCCTTGCTCCGATGGTCGAGACCGCCAAGGAAGCGATCGGCTCGATGGGCGACGATACGCCGCTGGCGGTCATCTCGGACAAGCCACGACTGATCAGCCAGTTCTTCCGCCAGAATTTCTCGCAGGTCACCAACCCGCCGATCGACAGCCTTCGCGAGCGCCAGGTGATGACGCTCAAGACGCGCTTCGGGAACCTGGCCAACATTCTTGATGCCGATGGCGGCGGCTCGAAGGTGCTGGTGCTCGAAAGCCCGGTGCTGACCAATGGCGACTGGGAGCGGCTGCGCGCCCATTTCGGCAGCCAGTCGGCCGAGATCGACTGCACCTTCCCGGCGGGCGGCAGCCCGGAGGACCTGCGCGAGGCGATCAAGCGCATCCGCTATGAAGCCGAGCAGGCGGTCCGCGCCGGCTGCACCGAGCTGTTCCTCACCGATGAGCATGTATCGGCCGATCGCGCGGCGATCGCCGGCGTGCTGGCGGCGGCGGCGGTGCACACGCATCTCGTCCGCCGCGGCCTGCGCTCCTATGCCAGCGTCAATGTCCGCTCTGCCGAGTGCCTCGACACCCATTATTACGCGGTGCTGATCGGCGTCGGCGCGACCACGGTGAACGCCTATCTGACCGAAGCCTCGATCGCGGATCGCCACGGCCGCGGCCTGTTCGGCGACATCAGCATCGAGGAGTGCCTCAAGCGCCATCGCAAGGCGATCGACGAGGGCCTGCTCAAGATCATGTCGAAGATGGGGATCGCAGTGATCTCCTCCTATCGCGGCGGCTACAACTTCGAGGCGGTCGGTCTCAGCCGCGCGCTGGTCAACGATCTGTTCCCGGGCATGCCCGCCAAGATCTCGGGCGAGGGCTATGCCTCGCTCCACCTCTCGGCGATGATGCGCCACGAGCTGGCCTATGACCGCGGCGTCGCGACGCTGCCGATCGGCGGCTTCTATCGCCAGCGCCATGGCGGCGAGACGCATGCCTATTCGGCGCAACTGATGCACCTGCTGCAGACGGCGGTATCGACCGACAGCTACTCGTCCTACATGGCCTTCTCGCGCGGGGTGCGCGACCTGCCGCCGGTCTATCTGCGCGATCTGCTCGAGTTCAACTTCCCGAACGAGGGCGTGCCGATCGACCAGGTCGAGGCGATCACCGAGATCCGCAAGCGTTTCGTCACGCCGGGCATGTCGCTGGGTGCATTGAGCCCCGAGGCGCATGAGACGCTGGCGATCGCGATGAATCGCATTGGCGCCAAGGCGGTGTCAGGCGAGGGCGGCGAGGACAAAGCGCGCTACACGCCTTACGAGAATGGCGACAACGCCAACTCGACGATCAAGCAGATCGCCTCGGGCCGGTTCGGCGTCACCGCCGAATATCTCAACGCCTGTGACGAGATCGAGATCAAGGTCGCGCAGGGCGCCAAGCCCGGCGAGGGCGGGCAGCTGCCCGGCTTCAAGGTTACCGAGTTCATCGCCAAGCTGCGCCACGCGACGCCGGGGGTCACGCTGATCTCGCCGCCGCCGCACCACGACATCTATTCGATCGAGGATCTGGCGCAGCTCATCTATGACCTGAAGATGATCAACCCGCGCGCGCGTGTCTGCGTCAAGCTGGTCAGCTCGGCCGGCATCGGCACCGTGGCGGCAGGCGTCGCCAAGGCGCATGCCGATGTCATTCTGGTCGCCGGCCATGTCGGCGGCACCGGCGCTTCGCCCCAGACCAGCGTCAAATATGCCGGCACGCCCTGGGAAATGGGCCTGACCGAAGTCAACCAGACGCTGACGCTCAACGGCTTGCGCGGCCGGGTGAAGCTGCGCACCGATGGCGGCCTCAAGACCGGGCGCGACATCGTCGTCGCCGCGATCCTGGGCGCCGAGGAGTTCGGCATCGGCACGCTGTCGCTGGTCGCGATGGGCTGCATCATGGTCCGCCAGTGCCATTCGAACACCTGTCCGGTGGGCGTCTGCACCCAGGATGAGAAGCTGCGCGCCAAGTTCGTCGGCACGCCGGAGAAGGTCATCAACCTGATGACCTTCATCGCCGAGGAAGTCCGCGAGATCCTCGCGCGGCTGGGCTTCAAGAGCCTCGACGAAGTGATCGGCCGCACCGAGCTGCTCCGCCAGGTCAGCCGCGGCGCCGAGCATCTCGACGATCTCGATCTCAACCCGATCCTCGCCAAGGTCGATGCCGACGACGCCGAGCGCCGCTTCAGCCTATCGACCTTCCGCAACGAAGTGCCCGACAGCCTCGATGCGCAGATGATCAAGGATGCCGCCCCGGTCTTCGCGCGCCGCGAGAAGATGCAGCTGACGTACAATGTGCGGAACACCCACCGCGCGGTCGGCACGCGCCTGTCGTCCGAGATCACGCGCCTGTACGGCATGTCGACGCTGGCGGACGGCCATGTTCATGTCCGCCTGCGCGGCTCGGCCGGCCAGTCGCTCGGCGCCTTCCTGTGCAAGGGCGTGACGCTCGAAGTGTTCGGCGACAGCAACGACTATGTCGGCAAGGGCCTGTCGGGCGGCACCATCGTGGTGCGTCCGCTGGTCAGCTCGCCGGTGGAGAGCTGGAAGAACACGATCATCGGCAACACCGTGCTCTACGGCGCGACCTCCGGCACGCTGTTCGCCGCCGGCCAGGCGGGCGAGCGCTTCGCGGTGCGCAACTCGGGCGCCGAAGTGGTGGTCGAGGGCTGCGGCGCGAACGGCTGCGAGTACATGACCGGTGGAACCGCGGTGCTGCTCGGCGATGTTGGCATGAACTTCGGTGCGGGCATGACCGGCGGCATGGCCTTCGTCTATGATCCGGACGACAGCTTCGCCTCGCGTGCCAATCCGGAAAGCATCATCTGGCAGCGGCTTTCGTCGGCGCACTGGGAAGCCAGGCTGCGCGCGCTGGTCGAGGCGCATGTCGCGGCGACCGACAGCAAATGGGCGGCCGGACTGCTCGAGGACTGGGACCGTGTGCTCGGCAGTTTCTGGCAGGTCGTGCCGAAGGAAATGCTGACCCGCCTGCCGGTGCCGCTCAACGACGACACCGCCGAGGCCGTGGCGGCGGAATGAGGTGACGGCCCGGCCCGCCCGGCATCCCATCCGGGATTACTGGCGCGAAGGTGTCGCGGCATTGGTGCTGCTCGCGGTCGGGGCATTCTTCGCCTGGCCGAGCTGGGAAGGGCTGCCGCGCCGCGAGGGCACGCAGATCGTGGGAACGGGTACCATCCGTGACCTTCGGCAAGGCGTGCCGTCGGGAGGCAAGTACACGCTGGCGCACGGACCGATCGCCGTGATCGAAGTCACGATGCCGGGCGGCGGCGTGCAGCGCTTCACCGGCGATCCGGGCCTGCTCGATCGGTGCCGTCGCGGCGATACGGTTGCCCTCACGCGATACCAGAATGATCGCGGCAAGTTCGCCTGGGCGTTGAAGGCGGATTCCTGCGGCGGCAATCCGCGCTGAACGGCTCGTCGCAAGCCCCTGCATATCTGCCAAGCCTTTGTGATATAAAGCGCGCATATCCGAGTCCGCCCTCCGGAGCGTAACATGCGTCTTGCCCTGACCGCCGCCCTGCTCTGCGCCGCCGCCACGCCGGCGCTTGCCCAGTCCCAGCCCGAGCCCAGCACCCGCGACAAGACCGAGGCGCTCGCCCGCGCGCTCAACAATCCGATGGTGCAGGAAGGCGCCGCAGCGATGCTCACCAACCTGGCCGGCATCGTGCTCGATACCCGCGTCGGCCCCGCCGCGCGCTATATCGACCCGACGATCGGCGAGCAGGATACGCTGCGCGATATCCAGCGCCGCCGCGATCCCAATTTCGAGAAGAACTTCCATAACGACGCCCGCAGCGCCGTCGTGATTGCCGGCAAGCTGACCGAGGGCGCGCTGCAGATGCAGGACTCGCTCGACCAGACCGCCGCCCGCCTGCGCGCCGCGCTGGCGCCGCTGCGTGGGGCGCTTACGACCAAATAAGCGCTTTTGCCCGGCAATCGCTTTACGCGGGCGCGTACCGAGTCCTAAAGCGACTGGATGTGGCAGCTTTACCAATTCCCGCTCTGTCCCTTCTCGCGCAAGGTCCGGCTGCTGCTGGGCGAGAAGGGCGTAGGCTATGAGCCGGTGCGGGAATCGCCCTGGCTGCGGCGCGACGAGTTTCTCGACCTGAACCCGACCGGGCAGGTGCCGGTGATGGTCGATGACGAGCGCGGCGTGACGCTGATCGATTCGCAGGTGATCTGCGAGTTCTTCGAGGAGACGGTGAACAAGGCGCCGATGCTCAACGGCACCGCCACCGATCGCGCCGAGATCCGCCGCCTGGCGATCTGGTTCGACACCAATTTCTATGCCGAGATCACCGCGCCCCTGCTCCACGAGCGGATGCTCAAGCGCATCGTCTACAAGCAGTCGCCCGATGGCCAGGCGCTGCGCAATGCGATGAAGGCGGCGGTCAACCATCTCGATTACATCGATTATCTGCTCGATCACCGCACCTGGCTGGCCGGCCCGACGATGAGCCTGGCCGATCTGGCGGCAGCCGCGCAGATCTCGATCGCCGATTATCTCGGCGGCATCGACTGGAAGAGCCATGAGCAGGCCAAGGGCTGGTACATCCGCATGAAGAGCCGCCCGAGCTTCCGCCCGCTGCTCAGCGAGCGGATGGAAGGCATCCCGCCCCCCGCCGATTACGAGAAGCTCGACCTGTAGCTCTCATCGTCACCCCGGCCTTGAGCCGGGGTCCCGCTGCCTCAGGCTGGCGAAGGAGAAGCGGGATCCCGGCTCGGGGCCGGGATGACGTGACAGATGGGAGCCTCCCGCTTTCTCATCGGTTCAGCTGCCGAGGAGAAAGCGATGCTCGAACATCTTCCCCATTGGCTCGGCAAGGCGCTGAGCCCGTTTCGTGCCGGTGCCGACAAGCTGGCGATCGTCCGGCCCGAGCTGGCCGGCGAAGGCGTGATCCACCTTGCCAGCCCGGCCTTCGCCAATGACGGGCGCCTGCCCGATCGCTTCACCGCCGATGGCGAGGGCGTGTCGCCGCCTTTGTTCTGGACCGGGGTGCCCGAGGGAACGGCGCGGCTGGTGCTGATCGTCGAGGATCCCGATGCGCCGACGCCGCAGCCGGTGGTGCACGGGATCGTCTGGGGCCTGCTCATCGACGGCAACCTCAAGGAGGGCGAGATCGCGCCCGATGGCGCCGGCGGTGCCGAGGGCGAGGATGTTGGGCGCAACAGCGTGTTCGTCGAGGGCTGGCTGCCGCCCGATCCGCCCAATGGGCATGGCGAGCATAACTACGCCTTTCAGATCTTCGCGCTGACCGAAGGACCTGACCCGGGCGAGAATCCGGGCCGTGGCGCCGTGCTGCGGGCGATGGAAGGCAGGGTGATCGCCGCGGGGCTGCTCACCGGCACCTATTCCCGCGGCGAGGAAGCGCCGATCGGCCCGGTCGGGGCAAGCGCCACCGCCTGATAGCGGCCCTGCTCGAAAGCCGCTTGCCGCGATCGCGCCCGCCTGCCACCTGATGCTCGCCTCGCGGGGAGCATCATGCGACAAGGGTTTGCGCGCGCATTTCTATTGGCGCTTGCCGTCCTGCTGGGCGGCTGCTGGTCGCATGCCTATCCGCAGCGCGAGCGCTTCCTGGCACCGGCCGATCTCGATCCGGCTGCGGCCAGGCGTGCCGAGCTGTTCGTCGATATGAACGGCACCTTCTATCCCGACGGCTGGCGCAGCTATGCCGATCGCGGCAAGCTGAAGGCCGGCAGCCTGCTTGACGAAGCGCTGGGCAAGCCCGGGCTCGACGCCCTGATCGCGCGCGAGGAAGCACGGCAGCTCGCCGATATCGAGGCGTTTGCACGGGACAAGAAACGGATCTTCGTGCTGATCCATGGCTTCAACAGCGAGATCGACGACAGCGAGCCGCCCTTTGACACGATCGAGGCGCAGCTCGATCTCGGGCCGGACGACGGCGTGATCCGCTTCAACTGGGACGGGCTCACCGGCAAGCTACTCGGTGCGGGCAAGATCTGGTTCCGTGCCACGGCGACCAGCCAGCTTGCCGGTTCGCGCGGGTTGCGCCGGGTGCTGGCGCGGATCAAGGGCAAGCAGGTCTATCTGATCAGCCATAGCCGCGGCGCATCGGTGATCCTGAGCGCGCTGGGCAATCCGGTCTATCATCGCGATTTCATTGCCAGGGCGCGCGAAGTCGCGGCGCGCTGGCATGGCGATTATTCGGCATTGCTCACGCCACCGCCCTTGCCGGACGGGGGCAATCGCATCCATGCGCTGATGCTGGCGCCGGCGATCGGCCGGATCGATTTCTGCGATCAGGGTCAGCAGGCGGCGATTGTGGACAGGCAGCCCTGCGGCAAGCTGCGGGATCTCGGGCCGCAGCTGGCGAGCCTGCGCTACACGGTCAACCGCGGCGATCCGGTGCTCGACAAGTTCATCGGGTTGAGCGGCAAGCTCAATCCCACCGATTTCGGGCTGAAGCCGGAGGTGGGCGAAGCCGTTCGGGATGAGGGCCGCTATTGCGGGATGCTCGGCTATGGCTTCCGCGAGCCGGAGCCGTTTCACGCCTTTCGCCGCTATGTCCGCCATGAGGCATTCCTGGCGATGCTGTACGACGAGGATATCTTGAAGCCGGGGGTGTTCCATCCCTTCCGGATGGTGCCGCCGCCGGGCTGGAGGCCCTGTCCGGGCCGCTGAGTCTCGGGTGTTTGGGCGGACCGAGCTTCCGCCTGGTGGTGGCCGCCGCCGGGCGGCTCGCAGGGTTCAGCCGAAGTGGCTGAAACCCTGCAGGCCGACCGTGGCGATCGTCATTGCGGTGATGGCGAATGATGCCGCACCGATCATCAGGCTACGCGTCATGCTTATCCTCTCCCTTCCGTCGTGTCCGGCGCCGATCATGCGATCGGAAGCGCGGACGACGAGAAGAGCAGGATGCCATAGCTGAGAACGACGGCGCCGATGACTGCAACGCTGTGCTGGAACGAGCTGATACGTACGGCCATTTTAACTTACTCCCTGTGTTTCGGTTGCCGGACCATCCGGCCTTGCCGATGCCAGATGAGTTGCAGGGAGCGTGCCAATTTTCTAAGTGATTGATTTCATTAGGAGCGCGATAGAAAGTTACGCGCAGTTGGGAAATTTCACGCTAAGCAATGGTGCATTTTCCCAATCAAAGGCGGACAGTCACTGTCCGATTCCGGTCAATCGAGGCGGATGCAGTTCCGGCCGCCATTCTTGGCGGCGTAGCAGAGCTGGTCGGCGCGGTGGAACACGGTGCCGAACATTTCGCCTTCCGCCGCGGCGCTCAGGCCGGCGGAGAAGGTGATCTCGCCAAGCGGGGCATCGGTCTCGCGCAGGCGGTAGCGCTTGGCCGACACGGCGATGCGGGCGCGATCGAGTATCTCGCGGGCAGTCCGGATGTCCACGCCGCTGAACAGCACGACGAATTCCTCGCCGCCATAGCGGGCGACGAGATGGCCCTTGCAGGTGTCCGACAGCGCTTCGCCGAGCGCCTTGAGCACCCGATCGCCCACGACATGGCCGAACCGGTCATTGACCGACTTGAAGTGATCGACGTCGCACACCGCCATGCAGATCCGGGTGCCCGCCGCGGCCTGGGCGGCATAGGCTTCCTCGAACGCACGGCGATTGGGCAGGCCGGTCAGCGGATCCTTGCGGGCGTTGTCGCGTGCTTCTTCCAGCTTGGTGCGCAGCTCGTTCGCTTCGCGGTTGGCGCTTTCCAGTCGCTCCTCGGCGGAGCGCACGCGCTCGAGCATCGTCGCGGTAAGGCGCTCGACCTCGACATTGTCGGCGCCGGAGCTGCGCATCGCGCGCGCGCTGGCGGCCAGGTCGCGGCCGAAATCGACGGTCTCGGCATGGATCGCGGTGACCATGTCCTGAAAGCCCTCGACCTGCATCTGGGTCTGGGCGACCAGGCCCTGGGCCTTTTCGATCGTCGCGGTCGGATTGCCGGCGACGGGCTGCGTGTCGCAGCCCAGCGTCTCGATGTCGCGCCGGGTGAGGCGGACGCCGCCATCGGTGAGCGCATGCACCGCCCGCGCGAGCGGCCCGTCGGGATTGGCGAGCAACTGATAGGCAAAGGCATAGTTCGCGGGATCAGGGTCGAGCCGCTGATCCACCAGGAACTCACCGATTCGGTCGTACAGGTTACGCGCGGCCTGGGACCCGCTTGCCACCCGAACGGCCTTCGCCGCGCCCATCTGCTTCAATGCCTCACCAGAAAATTGGTCCGACGGCATCAACCCTCAATGCCGTCTGGACACGGAATTACGGTGCAACTGCTAACATCCGGTGAGCAAAGCATGCGGAATCGTGAAAATGTCGAGGCCGCGGATCAATGCTTGTGCGAGGCCTTGTACTTCTGGACCGCGGCGAGCGACAGGCGGATGTGATCGGCGGGGCTCATGTCCGAATGGACGAACAGCACCTTGCCGTTCGGCGCGATCACATAGGAGGTCCGGCTGGTGATCGTCGTCGGCTTGCCGTCCTTGCCGGTGAGCAGCACGTCATAGCCCTTGATGATCTCCGGGCTGGCTGCGGCGACGGCGAACTTGCCGGCGCACTTCTCGGCCGAGAAGGCCTCGAGCTTCTCGACATTGCCGGCGGTCATGCCGATCACCGTGGCGCCGGCCTTCTGGAAGTCGGGCAGTGCCTCGGCGAATGCATGGGCCTCAGCGTTGCAGCCGGCGGTGAAGGCGGCGGGGAAGAAATAGAGGACGACCGGGCCCTTCTTGAGCGCGGCCTTGAGGTTCACCGTGAAGGGCTTGCCCGCCATCGCGCCGGGCGCGGTGAAGTCGGGCGCGACCTGGCCGGTCTGGAGCGCGGCGGTGGCCGGCATGGCGAGCGACAGGGCGGCGGCGGCAGTGATCAGCAATTTGCGCATGGCGATCCTCCTTAGATCCTCTCCCCGGCCTACCGCGTCAGTGCGATGCCGATCCGGGCATGGGTGTCGTTCTTGCGATAGTCGTCCAGTGCCTCGCCATAGCCGGTGAAGGCCTGGCCGAAGATATAGAAGCCCACGCCCTTCGCAATCCGCGCGAGCGGGTAGGAAACGAACAATTCGGCGGCGCCCTTGCCGGTCTCGAAATTGCCGCGGCCGGTGAGCGAGAGCTTGATTCCGTCCCGCTGGCCGATCGCGGCGGTAAGGCTGGTATAGCCGAAATAGTCCTTCACGTCGGGCGCGGTGCGGATCTGGCCGACATAGAACCAGGCCTGGGGGGCGATGTCGACATGCCAGTCTCCGCCCAGGTCGAAGGTCTTCTCGGCGCGGAGGTAGACGCGGTTGAGGTCGACCGAATCGAGCGCGCCGCGCCCGTTCGAATCGTGCCGGTAGCCGAGCGCGACCCTGGTGGTCTCGTCCAGGGGGATGTCGGCGTAGATTTCGGGGCTGTAGTTGGTCGAGCGGAACGGGCCCGAGGGCTGGTTCAGCGCCCAGAACATCGTCTGGGTATAGGCGAAGCGCAGGTTGCCGAGCTTGAGCGGGGCATTCTCGCTGAACGGGCGGAAGGCAAGGCTGACCTGAAGCTTGCCGCCGGCGTCTTTTAGCCCGAATGCGCCATAGACCGGCTCGTGCGGTTCGAATCGCTCGACAAAGGCGCCCGAGCTGCCCGTCGAGCTCTGCACCACGGTCTCGCCTTCGGGCATGTCGGCGGCCGCGTGCTGCTCGGTCGGCGGAACCGCGCGGCCGGCGATGCCCACCGGCACATAGCGTGCCTTGGCGAAGCCGTGCGGAGCGACCGTCGGCAGCGGACCCGGCGCGCGCTCCAGGACCAGGCGGGTGCCATCGACCGCAGTGATCTCGATCTGGCGTGGGCCGGAATCGGTGACCGGCGCTTCGCCTTCATTGACCAGGAACACCTCGACCCCGCGCAGCGCATCGGCTTCGGAAGCGGGCTGGGCGGGCACGGCGCGCAAGGTCTGCGCGGCGGCGGGGGTGGCGGCGAGGAACGCGATCGGGATCAGCAGGCGGCGCATCGGCGGGTGGAGTGACAAAGGTTTGTGACCTTGGCGAGTCAAAATCGGAACGCTAGGGCTTCCCCATGCCCGTGACTGCTGCCGATATCGCCCTTGCCGAACGCCTTGCCGATGTGGCCGGCGCCGCCATCCTGCCCTATTTCCGGGGTGCCCATGGCATGGAGGCCAAGGAGGATCAGTCCCCGGTAACCCTGGCCGACCGGGCTGCGGAAGAGGCCATGCGCAAGCTGATCATCGCCGAAAGGCCCATGGACGGCGTGCAGGGGGAGGAATTCGGAACGCGGGAGGGGAGCAGCGGAAAGACCTGGGTTCTCGACCCTATCGACGGCACCCGCGCGTTCATTGCCGGCCGCCCGATCTTCGGCACGCTGATCGCGCTGATCGAGGACGGCTGGCCGCTGCTCGGCATCATCGACCAGCCGGTGACAAAAGAGCGCTGGCTCGGCGTCGCCGGCCGCCCGACGCTGTTCAACGGCAAGCCCGCCGAGGCGCGCCGCTGCCGCGACCTCAAGGACGCGATCCTCGCCACGACCAGCCCGGCCCTGTTCGACGACGACCAGCTCCACGCCTTCGAGCATCTCGACAGCGCCGTGGCGAGCGTGGTGCTGGGCGGCGACTGCTATAATTACGGCTGCGTCGCCAGCGGCTGGCTCGACATCGTCGTCGAGGCCGGCCTCAAGCTCCACGACTTCGCCGCGCTGGTGCCGATCGTCGAGGGCGCCGGCGGGCGGATGTGCGACTGGCAGGGCGACCCCCTCCACGCCGGCAGCAACGGCGAAGTGATCGCCGCCGGCGACCCGGCGCGGATCGAGGAGATCCTCGAGGCGCTGGCCTGCCGCGGGCAGGGCCATCACCACCACGACCATTGAGCGATTTCCGACGGTTGAAATAGCGGCGGGCCGAAGCCCGCTGCGGAAGCCCAGCAGGCGAAATCCTATTTTGCAAGCCGGGCAGGTCGGGGCGTGGCTATTGCTTTCCGAGCAGCCAGCGCGAACCCATCCAACGCTCGCCGTAAACGCGAACCGTGCAACGATACCGGTCCACCTGTTTCCGCCAATGCGCGGCGAGGCGGGCATTGCCGGCACTTGCGGCATCATCGCGAAGTTTGCGGATGGCCTGGCATTCGCCGAGCTGTGCGGCGCGAGCCCACCATTTGCGGCCATCGGACTGGATATCGTCGCGTTCGTCTTCGAACTGCGCGAGGGTGAGCGCGGCATCCCGGTCGCCGGCATTGGCCCGCGCTACCAGGGTTCGATATTCCGAGCGCTTGATGTTCCAGCTGAGGCAGATCGCCAATCCGGCTACCAGGCCGGTGCCGCAGAAGGGCACGGTGGACGCGCGTGCCTCGGGCGTGGCGGGTGGTATGGTGGCCAGGGCCAGGCCGGCAGTCGCGGCGAGCAGCAGGTGGATGCGCATCGTTCCCCTTCCGATGGCGGTTTGTGGGGAGAGGGTCCGGCATCGCGGAGGTGGCGTCAATCCGGTTTGCGAACCGATTTGGGTGGATGCCGCTCCCCGGCGAAGGCCGGGGTCCAGCCGCGATGTCGCTCGCGAGGTTCCGGTGCCTTCGATAGTGCGCCGGGACTGGGCCCCGGCCTTCGCCGGGGATCTGTTTGGGGAATAGCGGGCCATCGTCGATTCTCATCGTCATCCCCGCAAAGGCGGGGATCCATTCTGGCTGATCGACGTGAGTCTCATTGCCACCGGCGGCAATGGATCCCCGCCTCCGCGGGGATGACGGCGGTAGGACCTTCCCCCCTTCAGTCCCGCCCGCCCGCCATTCTCCGACTTGCTCGTCGTCCCCCTGCCGACATCGTCGCGGGGCTTGCCCTTGGTGGTGCGCTGGGCCGCGGCGCGGGCGCCTTCCAGGACGGGGCCGCAGGCGGCCGCCTTGGCATCGCCGACATCGACGAACGCGATGATCGCCGCGAACGGGCTGGCGACGACGCCCAGCCCCAAGCCGACGCCGGCGCGGGCGACCAGCTCGGGCGAGATCACGTTCAGGCCCGGCCGGGCGAAATAGCCGTTCAGGCCGACCGGGGACTGGCCGGAGAACAGGCTGAACTTCTTGCTGTCGGCGCGCACCGCCAGGTCGATGCTCTCGTTGCGGAAGCTGAAGCCGCCGCGGCCGAGGATGACGTTCTTCTGGGTGTCGATCAGGATCGGATCCGCCGCGGCCACGCCGTTCCGCACGGTGAAGCCGATCAGCCCGCAATTGATCTGCACCGGCTCCTTCAATTTCTTCTCGAACATCTTCTGGACGAAGGTGCCGATATCGATCTCGGACAGCTGGACGTTGCGTGTCCATAGCGAGCCGCGCGGCAGGATGATCGCGATGCGGCCGTTCGAATTGGCAAGCGATTCGCGCACGCTGTCGCCGAGGCCGGTCATCTGCACCCGCGCCTTGACCGTGCCGCTGGTGCCGCTCTGCTCGACGCCCCAGCCGGCGAGCAACGTGCCCATCGGGGTGGGCGACAGGCGGATGTCGTAATCGGTGAAGACCGGCTGCTTGCGCGCGTTGATGCTGATGTCCGAGCTGACCGTGCCGCGCGCCATGCTGAAATTGAGCGGGCTGAGCTTGAGCAGCATGTTGTCGAGATCGAGCCCCAGCTCGATGTTCGACACCGGCATGCTCGGCGCGCGGACGTCGCGCACCGTCCAGTGGACCTTCGCGTCGAAGTTGCGAAGTGCGTCTATGCGGAGCTTCGCATCGGGCAGCAGGCGCGGCGTGCCGGAGACCTGGGTGATCGCACCGGCGGCGCCCTTCGCCGCCAGCGTGTTCGGATTGTAGCCGATGAACGGGCCGGCATCGACGATGTCGAGCGTGTCGGTGGCGAGCTGCGCGGTGAGCAGCATGCGCGGGCGCGTCATCTTCACGGTCATCTTGCCGGCAAGGTCGGAGTCGCCGAAGCGGCCCTTGAGGCCGGTGAAGCGCCATTCGTCACCGCGTTTGGTGAGCGCCGAGGTGAGGCGATAGGTGCGCGTGTCGGGCACGGCGATGCCGGCGAGCATGAAGACGTCCGCCAGGTTCGCCCCGCGGACATTCATGTGGAGGTCGGCGCCCTCGATCTCGGTGGCGCCGGGGAGCGTGCCCGAGACATCGACCTGGGTGCGCACCGCCTCGGCATGGAGCTTGAGCTGGTTCCTGCCGCCCGACACGGTGGCGTTGGGGGTGAGCAGCGCGCCGTTCATGACGAAGCGGGTGCCGCGCACCGTGCCGGCGCCGTCAAAGCCGATCGACGAAGCGAACTGGGTGTCCTTCGCTTCCACCGTGTGGATGCGGATCCCAGCTTCGACCTGCATGCGCGGATCGATGTAGCGGATCATCGTGCCCTGGACGAGCGCGCGGCGGATGACCGGCAGGTCGAGCGGCTCGCCCTTTTCCTCGCTGAACGTCCAGCTGTTGCGCTTGCCGTCCTTGTCCCAGCGCAGGTCGATCCGGCCGTCCTCGAGGCCCAGCCAGTTGATCCGCCGGCGGCCGGTGATCAGGCCCCAGGTGGAGATGCGCGAATCGATGCGCTTCGCCTCGAAGAAATTGCCCTTGCCGGCCCAGGCGGGGTTGGAGATCGTCATCCCCTCGGCGACGAATTTCACGTTGAGCGGGTTGAAATAGAGCTGGAAGTCGCCGGCGACCTTCACCTCGCGGTGAGTCTGCTGGGCGACGATCCGCTCGAAGCTGTGCTTGAGGAAGCGGCCCTTGGTGACGAACAGGATCGTCCAGGCGAGGACGACCAGGCCGAGGAGCGTGGCGGCGACCGCGATGACGCTGGCGAGGGGCGTGCCGAGGGGACGAATCGGGCGCGCGGGCGCGTCGGCGGGCGCTGGTGCCGGGTCGGCTGCGGTTATCGGGGCTTCGCGATCGGCCATGCTGGGAGAAAGCCCGGCGATGCCAAGGGGTTCCGATTCGGGGATTTGCCGGCATCCCAGACTATCCCTCGTCATTCCCGCGAAGGCGGGAATCCATTCTGGCTGGCGGTGCGGCTCCATCCGGCTTCAGTGCCAATGGATCCCCGCCTTCGCGGGGATGACGGGGTAGGGTGGAGGGGAGTCCAGAGACTCACCTTGCGCTCTCCCGACTCTTCGGCTAGGGGCCCCGCTTTCCGCGATCGTAGGGATGCGCCGGCTGAATGGGCTGCCGCGCGTGTCCGCAATCGTCGAACTATAAGGAGACGAAAATGCCCAAGCTCAAGACGAAGAGCGGCGTAAAGAAGCGCTTCAAGTTCACCGCCACTGGCAAGGTGAAGCATGGAGTCGCCGGCAAGCGCCACCGCCTGATTTCGCACAACGCGAAGTATATCCGCCAGAACCGCGGCACCTCCGTGCTCGCCGACGCCGATGTTGCACACATCAAGGCGTGGGCGCCCTACGGTCTGAAGTAAGGAGGGCCTGACAAATGGCACGAGTTAAGCGTGGTGTAACCACCAAGGCCAAGCACAAGAACATTCTTGAGCAGGCAAAGGGCTATCGCGGTCGTCGCAAGAACACGATCCGCATCGCCCGTCAGGCCGTCGAAAAGGCCGGCCAGTACGCGTATCGCGACCGCAAGGTTAAGAAGCGGACCTTCCGTGGTCTGTGGATCCAGCGCATCAACGCCGGTGTCCGCGCCGAAGGCCTGACCTATTCGCAGTTCATGCACGGGCTGAAGCTCGCCGGCATCGAGCTGGACCGCAAGGTCCTGGCCGATATCGCCATGAACGAAGGCGAAGCCTTTACCGCCATCATCGCGCAGGCGAAGGCGGCTCTGCCCCAGGCCGCCTAAGGCGACCTGCGCGAGTACGAGAAAATGGGGCGCCGGTGGCAACACCGGCGCCCTTTTTCTTTGTGCCGCTTCTTCTTTCGTCATTCCCGCGAAGGCGGGAATCCATTTAGGCTGACGGCGGGGTTCTTTCCTCCTGTTCAGCGGCAATGGATCCCCGCCTTCGCGGGGATGACGGTGTGAGGGAGGGTGGCGGTGGAGAAATATCCGTGCGTCTACATCCTGGCGAGCGGACGGGCGGGAACGCTCTATACCGGCGTGACCTCCGACCTGGTGGGCAGGCTCTACAAGCATCGCCAGGGGATCACGAAAGGCTTCGCGCATGCGCATCATGCCTTGCGCCTGGTCTGGTACGAGATGCATGGCGACATGGAAGCCGCGATCCTGCGTGAAAAGCGGATCAAGAAATGGAATCGCGACTGGAAGTTGAACCTGATCGAGCAATCGAACCCGGAATGGGTTGACCTTGCGATCGGGCTGGGCTTCGAGCCGCTACCGACAGTGTGAATGGATTCCCGCCTCCGCGGGAATGACGAGGTGACAAGTTGACGACCGATCTGGACCAGCTCCGCACCGACCTGCTCGGCGCGATCGATGCAGCGGCGGGGCTCGACGCCGTCGAGGCCGTGCGCGTGCATGCGCTTGGCAAGCAGGGGGCGATCACCGGCCTGCTCAAGACCCTGGGCGGGATGAGCCCCGAAGAGCGCCAGGAAACCGGCCCGCGCATCCATTCGCTGCGCGAGGCAGTGACCGAGGCATTGGCGACGCGGAAGGGCACGCTGGAGAAGGCGGCGCTCGATGCGCGCCTGGCCAGCGAGACGCTCGACATGACGCTGCCGGTCGACGGCGTGGCCGCCGGCTCGGTGCATCCGGTGAGCCAGGTGATGGACGAGCTGGCGGAGATCTTCGCCGATCTCGGCTTCGCGGTTGCCACCGGTCCTGAGATCGAGGACGACTGGCATAATTTCACCGCGCTCAACATCCCCGAGACGCATCCGGCGCGGGCGATGCACGACACTTTCTATTTCCCGCGCGAGGAAGACGGCAGCCAGAAATATCTGCTGCGCACCCACACCTCGCCGGTGCAGATTCGCACGATGGTCAAGGACAAGCCGCCGATCCGGATCATCGCGCCGGGCCGCGTCTATCGCTCGGACAGCGATGCGACGCACACGCCGATGTTCCACCAGATCGAGGGGCTGGTGATCGACAAGGGGATCACGCTCGGCCACCTGAAATGGACGCTGGAGACCTTCCTCAAGGCGTTCTTCGAGCGCGACGACATCGTGCTGCGGCTGCGCCCGAGCTACTTCCCGTTCACCGAGCCTTCGGCCGAGGTGGACGTCGGCTTCACCTGGCAGAACGGCAAGCGCGTGATCGGCGGCGATCCGCGCAAGAGCGACAATGGCGGCTGGATGGAAGTGCTCGGCTCCGGGATGGTCCACCGCAAGGTGATCGAGAGCTGCGGCCTCGATCCGAACGAATGGCAGGGCTTCGCCTTCGGCACCGGTGTCGACCGGCTGGCGATGCTCAAATATGGGATGGACGACTTGCGCGCCTTCTTCGACGGCGATCTGCGCTGGCTCAAGCATTACGGCTTCTCGGCACTCGACGTGCCCACGCTGAGCGGGGGAGTGGGCGCATGAAGTTCACCCTGAGCTGGCTCAAGGAGCATCTCGACACCGACGCCTCGCTGACCGACATCGAGGAGGCGCTGACCCGCGTCGGCCTCGAAGTGGAAGGCGTGGAGAATCCGGGCGAGAAGCTGAACGGCTTCCGCGTCGCCAAGGTGCTGACCGCCGAGCGGCATCCCCAGGCGGACAAGCTGCAGGTGCTGACGGTGGATACCGGCGAGCAGGTGCTGCAGGTCGTCTGCGGCGCGCCCAATGCGCGCGCGGGGCTGGTCGGCGTGCTCGGGACGCCGGGCGCGGTGGTGCCGGCGAACGGCATGGCGCTCAAGGTCGCCGCGGTGCGCGGAGTCGAATCGAACGGCATGATGTGCTCGACGCGCGAGCTCGAGCTGGGCGAGGATCATGACGGGATCATCGAGCTGCCGGCCGATGCGCCGGTGGGCACGGCGTTCGCCGACTATGCCGATCTCAACGATCCGGTGTTCGACATCTCGATCACCCCGAACCGCCAGGACTGCATGGGCGTGCGCGGGATCGCGCGCGACCTGGCGGCGGCGGGGCTGGGTACGCTCAAGCCGCTCGATGCCGAGCCGGTTGCGGTTGCGGGCGCGGGGCCCGAGGTGAGGATCGAGGCGCCCGAGGGGTGCCCGGCCTATTATGGCCAGACGGTCTCGGGCGTGACCAACGGCGCGTCGCCCGAATGGATGCAGCGGCGCCTGAAGGCGATCGGCCAGCGGCCGATCTCGGCTTTGGTCGACATCACCAACTATGTGATGATCGATCTCGGCCGGCCTTTGCATGTGTACGACAAGGCCAAGCTGTCGGGCGCGCTGACCGTGCGCAAGGCGACGGCCGGCGAGCAGGTGCTGGCGCTCAACGAGAAGACCTATACGCTAGACGAGACGATCACCGTGATCGCCGACGCCAACGGCGTGCACGATATCGGCGGGATCATGGGCGGCGAGGACACCGGCGTGTCCGAGGCGACCACCGAGGTGGTGATCGAATGCGCCTATTTCGAGCCGGAGCATATCGCGCGGGCGGGGCAGAAGCTCAACCTGACCAGCGATGCGCGCTCGCGCTTCGAGCGGGGCGTCGATCCGCAGTTCCTCGAAGACGGCATCGCGATCGCGACGCGGCTGGTGATCCAGCTGTGCGGCGGCACGGCGAGCGAGGTTACGCGCGCGGGGGTGCTGCCCAAGGTGGGCGTGACCACGGGCTATGATCCGAAGCTGGCCGAAACGCTGGGCGGGCTGGCGGTGCCGGCGGCGCGGCAGGTCGAGATCCTCGAGAGCCTGGGCTTCACGGTCCAGCCGCTCGACGGCAATGGCGATCCGGTCGAGCTGGATGCGGGCTTCGACGCGCTGCGCGTCACCGCGCCGAGCTGGCGCCGCGATGTGGATGGCCCGGCCGACCTGGTCGAGGAAGTGATCCGGATCGAGGGTATCGACAACGTGCCGTCCACGCCGCTCTCGCGCGTGCCGGGCGTGGCGAAGCCGACCGCGACGCCCGAGCAGAAGCTCGAGCGCAAGCTGCGCCGCACGGCGGCGGCGCGCGGGCTCAACGAGGCGGTGACCTGGAGCTTCGTCTCGGAGAGCGAGGCGGCGCCCTTCGGCGGCGGTGCCTGGACGCTGGCCAACCCGATCAGCGAGGACATGAAGGTCATGCGCCCGTCGCTGCTGCCGGGCCTGCTGGGTGCTGCCGAGCGCAACCTCAAGCGCGGCGCGACTTCGGTGCGCCTGTTCGAGCTGGGCCGGCGCTACCTGGCGGACGGTGAGCGGGTGACGCTCGGCGTGCTGCTGGCGGGCGCGAAGACCCCGCGCGGCTGGCAGGGTGGCAAGGCGCAGCCCTTCACCGCCTTCGATGCCAAGGCCGAGGCGCTGGCGCTGCTCGAGGCCGCCGGCGCGCCGGTGGCCAACCTGCAGGTGATGGGCGAGGCCGGCGAGGTCTGGCACCCGGGCCAGTCGGCGACGCTGCGCCTGGGGCCCAAGACGGTGCTCGCGGCATTCGGCATGGTCCACCCGAGCGTGCTCAAGGCGTTCGACCTCGACGGCGATGTCGCCGCGGTCGAGCTCTATCTCGATGCGCTGCCCGGCAAGCGCGGCGGCACCGGCTTCATGCGCACGGCCTATACGCCGCCCGCGCTGCAGGCCGTGACGCGCGACTTCGCCTTCCTGGTGCCGGCGACGCTGGCGGCAGGGGACCTGGTCCGCAGCGTCAAGGGCGCGGACAAGGCGACCATCGTCGATGCGCGGTTGTTCGACGTGTTCACCGGCACCGGCGTGCCGGAGGGACAGAAGAGCCTCGCCATCGAAGTCACGCTCCAGCCGGGCGAGAAGAGCTTCACCGACGAGGAGCTGAAGGCGGTCGCCGACAAGGTGGTCGCCGCCGCGGCCAAGCAGAGCGCGGTGCTGCGGGGCTGACCGGCACTTCCCTTGACGGGAGGATGGAGTACCAATCTCGTCATGCTGAACTCGTTTCAGCATCCAATGCGCCGCGAGCGATATCGCTCGTGGAGAGTTGGACCCTGAAACAAGTTCAGGGTGACGGATTGGGGCGAGAGCCGGTTGCCTTGCCGCTTCGCGCGCCGCATAGCCGCGGCACCGCAGCACGAGGAGCCAGCCCATGCCCACCGCACTCATCACCGGCGCCACTTCGGGGATTGGCGAGGCCTGTGTGCTGGCCTTTGCCGATGCGGGGTGGAATGTCGTCGCGACCGGGCGGCGGGCGGAGCGGCTGGCGCCGCTGGAGCGCGACAATGTCCGCACCCTCGCCTTCGACATCCGCGACGAGGAAGCCCGCGACGCGGCGCTGGACTCGCTGCCCGAGGGCTTCCGCGAATTCGACCTGCTGGTGAACAATGCCGGGCTGGCGCTGGGCCTCGATCCCGCGCAGGCGGCGTCGCTCACCAAGTGGAAGACGATGATCGACACGAACGTGACCGCGCTCGTCTCGATCACCCACAAGCTGCTGCCGATGCTGGTGGCGCGCAAGGGCGCGATCATCAACCTGTCGTCGGTGGCGGCGACCTATCCCTATCCGGGCGGCAATGTGTACGCGGCGACCAAGGCGTTCGTCCGCCAGCTGAGCCTCGACCTGCGCGCCGACCTGCACGGCACCGGGGTGCGCGTCACCTCGATCGAGCCCGGCATGGTCGAGACCGAGTTCACCCTGGTGCGCACCGGCAGCCAGGAAACCTCGGACAAGCTCTATGGCGGCGTGAACCCGATGACCGCCGAGGACATCGCCGAGACGATCCTGTGGGTGGCGACGCTGCCGCCGCACCTGAACATCAACAGCCTCGAGCTGATGCCGGTCAACCAGAGCTGGCAGGCCTTCGCGATCCACCGCGAGGGCTGAGCGCGCTCACGCCATCAAGGGCCGGATCTCGTCATAGGCGGCGCTGGATATCACCCAGGGCGACCAGTCGCGAACAAAGGTGAAATAGGCGAAGTCATGATCCCCGAGCGTGGTGATCATGTGCCGGGCGAGCCCCGGCCATCGCCGTAGCGTCCAGGGGTTTATCGCCACGCCTTCCGGGCGCGTGAGCGGGACGGAGGACATGTCGCATTTCAGCCGGTCGGTGCCGTAGTAATAGTAGAAAACCTCCACCGGCAGCGTCTCGTCCGGAAAGGCGAAGCTCGGATATATCTCGATTTCTATCTGGAAATCATTCGTCAGCCGCTGCTGGGCGAAGAGCAGTTCGGGCCCGATGAGCGTCCTGAGCCGGCGTCCGTTCATGAGAAGCTTGGCGGTGGGGGCGTAGAAGTCCATCACCGAGTACCAGACCGAGGGGTTGGCAAATCCCAGCCGGTCCGGCGCTGCGCCTGCCGCCTGATGCGTCGGCGCGCAGGCCCACCACCATTTGCGATAGGGAAGGTCCTGGCCGCCCGCCGTTCCCTTCTCATGATCATAGCCCATGATGAGATGGTAGCCGGGCGGCGGATCGCCGAGATCTCCGCCGCTTGCCGCCATCACGTAATTCGGTTGCAGGCGATCGGCGAGATCCGAGGTGAATCTTGCCGAGAAGATGAACTTGCCGGGGTCTTCGCGAAATTCCTCGAGCATGCGTTCGCGCAGGCCGAGATAGTCCTCCAACATCGTCTCGAGCGCCGGCGGGATGTTTCCCCGCATCTTGTCGACGGTCTGCGCACGGAACAGGGCAAGATCCCTGGCGATGGCCCCCTCGATGCTTTCGCCAAATATGGTGCGGCACGCCTGATCGACGAGTTCCCAGCAATCCTCGGGCGTGAGCGGCGGCGCGCCGGGTTGCGGCAGCTTGCCGGATTGGGTGAGTTCCACCGAGATCGCGGCAAAGCGTTCCGCCGGGTAGGAGGTGGCCGCATAGCCGGGGGCAGAGGCGCCGAAATAGTCGGTCTGCAGCGATGCGAACAGGATGCATTCGAGCAGCGACGGGTCGATCGTGATCGCATCCTCGGCCGTGACATCTCCCTGCACCACCCCCAGCCGCCCGGCGGTTTCGATCAGCGAGAGATATTTGGCGGCGAATTGCCCGGCATCGAACAGCGAGCCGTAGAAGCGCCGTATGCCCTCCTCGCCGAAATAGGTACCGACAAAATCGAGCTGCGCCAGGAAGGCCATGCATTCGAGCTGTGCCTCGCCGCCCAGCTCGAGCCTCCCGAAGCGCGTCTGTTCCTGCGCCCGGTCCCTCTCGATCATCTTTCGCCGACGGGTCAGTACCGATGCCAGGGTGGCTAAGTGGGCGGATGGGTTCTCGACCTTCGCGACCGCGCTGCGAACGGGATCGGCATAGATTTCGAGGGGGACATGGATCTTCCCCGCCTCCTGCCCCTCGCGAAGGATGAGGGGCATGTTCGCGTACATTTCGACGAACTGGCGGAAGCGGAACGCGCCGTAATTGCTGAACACGAAATCGAGGAAATGGCGCTTCTCGTGCCAGATCGCCGACACCATCTGCAGGCCGCGGTTGAAGGTCCTGTCGTCGTCGATGGATGCCAGAATGGCGATCGCCTCGTCGGACCTGCCCTGGGTGACCGCGGCGACCGCCTGCTGGATCGGCCCGCCGCCATCCAGTCCGCCGATCAGCTGGGCGTCGTACAACAACGACATCGTGGCCGGATCGAACTGGATGATGGGGAGCATGGCTAGCCGCCGATCTGGCTGATGTCAGTATCGGGTGTCAGCCTGGTGATCCGGGCCTGGCTTTGGGTATCGTTGACGATCACCGCGGTCTCGCCGCCGCCCTTTGGCTCGCTGCGCTTGAGCAGCGCCTTTACCGCGGCGAGGAAGCCGACGACCGAGGTGCCGGCTCCCATCATGATCGTGACGACTTCGCAGACCTGGCGGATCTCGTCGACGCCGAACGGCGCGTCCAGCGCGTCGCTGATCGATTCGGTCAGCATCGGCTCGGAGGCGGCATGGCCCTCCTGCCGTGCAAGCGCCGCGATCGCCGCGATCAGCGCGGGATCGCCGATGACATCGATTGTCTGACTGTTCATGGTGTCTCCTCCCGGGCGGCCTGGCCTTCAGGCTGCCCCCTCTTGCCCCTGTGTCGCCGGATTATAGTATCCGCCGCCGTCTTCCCCATGATCTATTAGGTCCAGAATGATCTCTATTCAGTCCGAGTCGCTGTCCGCCGCGATCAATCCGTTCGGCGCCGAGCTCTCCTCGCTGCGGGATGCGGATGGCCGCGAGCTGATGACCGATGCGGATCCCGCCTTCTGGAGCGGACGGGCGCCGTTGCTCTTCCCGATCGTCGGGCGGCTGATGGACGACAAATATCGGTTGGACGGCAAGGAATACACGCTGCCCCAGCACGGCTTCGCCCGTAAGCAGGATTTCGCGCTGGTCGAGCAGGCGCCGGACCGGGCGGTGTTCCGGCTGGTCGACAATGCGGAGACGCGCGCGGTCTACCCGTTCGCCTTCGCGCTCGATGCGGCGTTCACGCTGATCGACGCTTCGCTGCTGATGGAGATCACGGTGACCAACACCGGTGATGTCGATATGCCGGCGAGCTTCGGCTTCCACCCGGCCTTTGCCTGGCCGCTGCCCTATGGCTCGAGCAAGGAGGAGCACCAGATCGTCTTCGCCGACGAGGAGCCCGGCGAACTGGCGGCGATCGTCAAGGGCGGCTGGATGGACGCCGACAGCTGGGAGAGCCCGGTCGAGGACCGGATGCTCGAGCTGTATGACGAGCTGTTCGAGCGCGATGCGCTGGTGTGGAATCCGGTGCGCAGCCAGTCGCTCAGCTATGGCGCGCTGGGCGGGCCGCAGCTGGTCTGCGATTTCCCCGATACGCCGGCGCTGGGGCTGTGGATGAAGCCGGGCGCGCGCTATCTGTGCATCGAGCCCTGGCACGGCATCGCCGATCCGTACGGCTTCACCGGCGAGATCTGGGACAAGCCGCTGATGCTGCGCTTCGCGCCGGGCGAGGCGCGGACCTTCACGATGCGGGTTTCGCTCCGGGTCTAGGGCGGATCGCCTGGGGGAGCAGTTTAGTACAGGTGCGAGAAATCGCAGGCGTTGCCGAGAGGCTGCGCGACGACTAGAGGGCCGCGATGCCTTCTCCCTCCGACCGCCGTACCTTCGCGATCATCTCGCACCCTGACGCGGGCAAGACCACGCTCACCGAAAAGCTGCTGCTGTTCGGCGGCGCGATCCATCTCGCCGGCGAAGTGAAGGCGCGCGGACAGGCGCGGCGTGCGCGCTCGGACTGGATGAAGATCGAGCAGCAGCGCGGCATCTCGGTGACGTCGAGCGTGATGACGTTCGAGCGGAACGGGGTGACCTTCAACCTGCTCGACACGCCAGGCCACGAGGATTTCTCGGAAGATACCTATCGCACGCTCACCGCGGTCGATTCGGCGGTGATGGTGATCGACGTCGCCAAGGGCATCGAGAGCCAGACCCGGAAATTGTTCGAGGTCTGCCGGCTGCGCAACGTGCCGATCATCACCTTCGTCAACAAGGTCGACCGCGAAGGCCGCCACGTGTTCGAGACGCTCGACGAGATCGCCGACCTGCTCGCGCTCGACGTGTGCCCGATGACCTGGCCGGTCGGCATGGGCGGTACCTTCGAGGGCATCTTCGACCTCGCCACCAACCGCCTGCTGCTGCCCGAGGGCGACAGCCGCGAGTTCCATGGCAAGGTGGTGCAGACCTCGGGGCTCGACGATCCGCAACTCGACCAGATCATCTCGCCCGAGAACCTCGCCAAGCTGCGCGAGGATGTCGAGCTGGCCCAGGCGGGCTATCCGGCGTTCGACGGCGAGGCCTATCGCCACGGCGACCTGACCCCGGTCTATTTCGGCTCGGCGCTCAAGGAGTTCGGCGTCGATTCGCTGATCGAGGCGATCGCGACGCACGCCCCGCCGCCGCACGCGCTGCCGGCCGAGCCGGCGCCGGTCGCGCCCGATGCGGGCCAGGTCACCGGTTTCGTGTTCAAGGTCCAGGCGAACATGGATCCCAACCACCGCGACCGGATCGCGTTCATGCGGCTGGTCTCGGGCACCTTCAAGCGCGGCATGAAGCTGACGCCGACCGGGCATGGCAAGCCGATCGCGATCCACTCGCCGATCCTGTTCTTCGCGCAGCAGCGTGAACTGGCCGACGAGGCGTTCCCGGGCGACATCATCGGCATCCCCAACCATGGCGTGCTGCGGGTGGGCGATACGCTGAGCGAGAAGGCGGATGTGCGCTTCACCGGGCTGCCGAACTTCGCGCCGGAAATCCTGCGCCGCGTCGCCCTGAAGGACCCGACCAAGACCAAGCAGCTGCGCAAGGCGCTGGACGACATGGCCGAGGAAGGCGTGACCCAGGTCTTCTATCCGGAGATCGGCTCGAACTGGATCATCGGCGTGGTCGGCCAGCTGCAGCTCGACGTGCTGATCTCGCGGCTCGATGCCGAGTACAAGGTGGCGGCGGGGCTGGAGATGGCTCCGTTCGAGACGGCGCGGTGGATCTCGGCCGAGGATCCCAAGGACCTGGCGGAGTTCATGAGCCTGAACCGGGGCGCCATGGCCAAGGACCGCGACGACAATCCGGTGTTCATGGCCAAGTCGAGCTGGGAGGTCGGCTATGTTGCCGATCGCTATCCCAGGGTGAAGTTCGCGGCGACACGCGAGCGCTGAGCGCAGACCCGAGGGGTGGGGGGGGGGGGGCCGCCCCCCCCCCCCCGCCCCCCGAGGCGCGGGCCCGCGGCGC
>NZ_JASATQ010000034.1:0-52111 GCF_038440415.1 Sphingomonas sp. OTU376
GGGGTGGGGGGGGGGGCCCTAGGCCGGGCGATACGGCCAACACCCACCCTGCTTCACCGTATCGCGGGCAAATACCCACCCCAAACCCCTCCCTTCCAGGGAGGGGCTTCTCATTTCGCTACTCAGCCAGCCACGCCCCCACCCATACCAGCGGGGCGTTCCAGTTGATCGCGACTTCGTTGAGCGCATAGGCGCGGACGTCGTCGGACCAGCAGGTCTGGGGCGCGCATTTCCCCTTCATCTGCAGCGCCACCGGATCGACCATCGAGGTGGAATTGGGGCCGCCCGAGAGCACGCCGGGCGGCGGGCCGGGCAGTGTCGGATCCAGCGAGGGCGCCCAGAAGCGGTGGTGCGGGTGCTGCATCGAGGCCGTGCCATAGCCGCTGACATAGGAGACGTGGTTCGGGTTGCGGCCGAGGATATAGTCGATCGCGTCGATCACCCCTGCCCGGTATTTCGGGTCGTGCGTGAGGTCCGAGGCGACGCCCAGCACAATCGCGCGGTTGAGCAGCGCGCCGTTCGAGCCCCAAGGATAGTCCTTGGCCAGATAGGGGATGCGATAGCCGTTGCCGGCCTCATCGCCGAGGAAATGATCGGCCAGCGCCGTGAGCCGGCCCCGGAGGCGCTTCACGTCAGGCGCGGCCAGCGCCGAGGGCCGGGTCGCCAGCGTGATCGTGCCGAGCGTCGCGACTTGCGGCCAGCCAGGCTCGCCCGCCGGGTTCCAGAAATGCGGCGAGGCGGCCAGCGCCTGCTGGTATTTCGCCTTGCCGGTGGTGACGAACAGCTCGGCAGCCGCCCAGTAGAATTCGTCGGAGAGCTGCTCGTCGCCATAGCCGCCCGAGCCGGTAAAGCTGTTCGTGGCATAGACTTGCGGGTTGCGCCGGGCCGCGGCGAAGGCCCGCTCGGCGGCGGCCAGACAGCGGGCGGCGAAGGCCGGGTCGAGCGTCTTCCATATCCGCGCGCACTGGGCGGCGGTGGCGGCGAGGTTGAGCGTCGCGGCGGTGGTCGGCGGATAGAGCAGTCGTTCCTGGGTGTCGTTCTGCGGTGGCGTGGGCAAGGCGGTCCACCAGCGATCAGCGACCTTCTGGTGCGCCATGCCCGAGACATCGAGATCGGCCAGATCCGCCGGGACCGAGCGCCAGCCGGGGCTGTTCGCCAGGGGCTTGGACGGCCCCGAGGGAAGCGCCATGCGCGTGCCCTGCGGCACCTGCATGCGCAGCAGGAAGTCCATCTCGTAGCGGGCTTCGTCGAGCAGGCTCGGCGCGCCGTTCGGACCCGCCGGGAGCGCCTTGGGGTTGCGCTCATGGGCATTGAGCAGGGTCCACAGCGCGATGCCGCCATTGACGACATATTTGCCGTGGTCGCCGGCGTCGTACCAGCCGCCGGTGACGTCGAGGCTGTAGGGACAGCCGCCGAGCCACAGCATCTCGCGCTCGTCCTTGCCCGTGAAGCATTTCGCGACTTCATGCGGGTGGCCGGCAGGGCGCGCCCATTTCGCGCCGACGATGCGCGCTTCGATGGGGACGCCGGCACGCTGGTGGTAGAAGAAGGCGAGCGCATCGCGGGCGAGCGGACGGTAGAGGTTCGGGCGGATGTCGAAGGGGACGCTGGCATGGTTGCCGGCGACCAGCCGATAGCCGCTGCCGGGCGTGCGGAAGCTGCTGAAATCGATGCGCTGGACGATCTCGCCAGAGGCCGGGTCCTTGCCGAACACGCTCGCGGTGCCGCGCGCAACGGTGCGTCCGGAAGCGTCCTGCAACTCCCAGGGCAACGCCGCCCCTTCGTCGTCGAGCGTCGCGATCTTGGGATCGCCGGGCTGGAAGCCGAGCTGGTTGAGGTTGATCGGCGTCGCGGGCGGGCTCGCACCGAGGAGCAAGGGTGCGGCGAGGAGGAGCGCGGCTCCCCTCCCTGCAAGGGAGGGGATCGAGGGGTGGGTGGTGGCCTGGCGATACTGCATCCGATCGCGCGACCGCGCCGTATCGCGTGCATCGACCCACCCCCAGCCCCTCCCTTGCAGGGAGGGGAGTTTGTCGGCGAGCTTCACTCCCCTCGCCCCGCGAACACGCCGAACACCGAGCCGACGAAACCGCCGGCGACCTTGGTCGTGAGGCTGTCGGTCTCGACCTTGCCGAGATGCTTCCAGGCGGGCTTCGCGCCGGGCGCGGCATAGCTGAAGGCGTAGCTGCGGCCCTGCACGGCGATGCGCAGCCGCACCGGGCCGGCGGGCGCGGGCACGGTGGCCAGGGTCTTGCCGAGCTTCGGGCTATCCGGCCCTTCGCGCTGGTCCAGGGTGAGGACGGCCTTGCCCCCTACCCGCTTCACCCCGACGAAGAACCAATAGTCGTCGTTCTGCAGCACCGCGAGCCCGGCGCGGTCGCCGTCCTTTTCGGGCGCGAACTTCACCACGGTTTCGGCAACGGCATTGGTATGCTGCTGGCGCCGGGCGAGGAAGCTCGGATTGGCGTTGTCGCCGAGGCCGGCGGCGCGCGCCTTGAGCATCAGGCCGGCGGCGCCGGTGCGGTACCAGTCCTCGCGCGGGTTGCGGAGCATCATCCAATAAGCCGGGAGCTTGCCGCGGAAATCGTCGCGGATGGTGAAGGCGCCAGACGTGGGGATCGGCGCCTTGCTTTGGGGCAGCGCCGGCTTGGCGTGCGTCCAGGGGATCGGGGTGGCGGCGGGCAGGATGACCGGCCAGCCGTCTTTCCACTCGACCGGCAGCAGGAAGGTCTCGCGGCCGGTGGAGTAGAAATCGCCCTCGTACGGGCGCACGGCGAGGAAGGTGGCCCACCATTTGCCGTCCGGGGTGGTGACGAGCTGGGCGTGGCCGGCCGAAGTGATCGGCATCGGGCGGTCGCGCGGCAGATCACGCTGGGTGAGGATCGGGTTGCCGCTCCACGCCTCGTAAGGGCCGGTGACGGATTTGGAGCGCAGGATCACCTGGCTATGGCCCTCGGCGGTGCCGCCCTCGGCGCAGCTGAGATAATACCAGCCGTCCTTCTTGAAGATGTGCGGTCCCTCGATCCAGACGGGCTTCTTCGAGATGTCGATGCCGCCGTCGACCAGCAGCGTGCGCGGACCGAAGGTTTTGCTGGTCTTGCGATCGAACTCCTGGACCCAGATGGCGCGGTGCCCCTGGTAGAGCGGCTTGCCCTTGGTCGGGCCGTTATTGACCACCCAGGTGCGCCCGTCGTCATCGAAGAACATCGAGGGATCGACGCCACCCTCGAGATCGGGCAGCCAGACCGGGTCGCTCCACGGGCCGGCGGGGTTCTTCGCGGTCAGCAGGAAATTGCCGCCGCAATCGACGCAGGTGTTGAGCAGGTAGAAAATGCCGTCCTTCGCCTGGATCGACGGCGCGAAGACGCCGCGCGACAGGCCGAGCTGCTTGAAGTCGAGCTGGCCCGGCCGGTCGATCGCGTTGCCGATCTGGGTCCAGTGGATCAGGTCGCGGCTGTGGAAGACCGGGATGCCGGGGTACCAGCCGAAGGTGGAGGTGACGAGGTAGAAGTCTTCGCCGACCCGGGTGACGCTCGGGTCGGGGTAGAAGCCCTTGAGAATCGGGTTGCGATAGTCGTTCGGCCCGGCGGTGAGCGCGTCGGACGCGTCCCTGCCGCTATAGGTGAAGCTGGAAAAGGTCGCGACCGGCTGGGCGGTGGCGGGCACGGCGAGGAGCAGCGCGGCGGCGGTGGTCAGGAATCGGTTCATGCTGCGCAATTGTCCCGGATGAAGTCGCGGTGCCTGGGCATGTAGGCGGCGCTGTTCGCGACCGCCTCGCGGATATGGGCGAGACGCGAGCGGGTCTCTTCCAGGGGCATGACATCGGCGACCGGGTCATGGCCGGCCGGCTCCATCAGCTGGCCGAGCATCACCGCGAACCAGCTGGTGTCGTTGAACAGCTCCTCATTCTCGCGGAAGGCGCGGCCATGGCTGCGAAAGACGCGCATCTTCTCGGCGAGCCGCTCGGGGATCTCCATCGTGCGGCAGTAATTCCAGAAGGGGGAATCAGTGCGCTCGGTCGCGTGGTAGTGCAGGACGAGGAAGTCGCGGATCTCCTCGTAATCGGTCTGCATGATGCGGTTGTAGCGATCGATGTCCGCCTGGTTGAAGTCGCGGTCCGGGAACATCGTCAGGAAGCGCGACAGGCCGGACTGGATCAGCCAGATCGAGGTCGATTCCAGCGGCTCGAGGAAACCGCCGGACAGGCCCATGGCGACGCAGTTCTTGACCCACATGCGGTTGCGGTGGCCGGTCTTGAACGGGACGGTGCGAGGATCGGCGAGCGGAGCGCCGTCGAGGTTCGCCAGCAGGATCGCGGTAGCCTCGTCATCGGACATATAGTCGGACGAGAAGACATGGCCGTTGCCGATCCGGTGCTGGAGCGGGATGCGCCATTGCCAGCCCGCCGTATGTGCGGTGGAGCGGGTATAGGGCGTCCAGGCATCGACGCTCTCGCAGGGCACGGCGATGGCGCGGTTGCAGGGCAGCCATTGCGACCAGTCGGTATAGCCGGCCTTCAATGCCTGCTCGATGATCAGGCCGCGGAAACCCGAGCAATCGATGAACAGGTCGGCCGCCAGTTCGCTGCCGTCCTCCATCTTCACCGACTGGACGAAGCCGTCCTCCCCGCGCAGCTGCACGTCGACGATCTTGCCCTCGCGGCGGACCACCCCGAGATCCTCGGCATAGCTGCGGAGGAACTTGGCATAGAGGCCGGCATCGAAATGATAGGCATAGGCGATGTCGGAGAGCGGCGAATTGCCGGCATCGATGCCGCGCATGAACTTGTCGTCGCGCGCCGCCATCGCCTGGAGCGACCATTCATCGACGTCCGGTGCCTCGCCGAGCTGGCGCATGCGGAGATAATAGGCGTGGAAGGACACGCCCTTCATGTCGAGCCCGTAGCGGCCGAAGGGATGGAAATAGCGGTGGCCGATCCGCCCCCAGTTCACGAACTGGATGCCGAGCTTGAAGCTGCCCTTGGTCTCGCGGATGAACTGGTCCTCGTCGAGGCCGAGCATGCGGTTGAAGGTGGCCATCTGGGGGATGGTCGCCTCGCCGACGCCGATGATGCCGATCTCGTCGCTCTCGACCAGCGTGATCTTCGCATAATCGGGGCCGAGGATGCGCGAGAGCGTGGCGGCGGTCATCCAGCCGGCGGTGCCACCGCCTACGATCAGGATGGAGCGGATATTGCGATCCGTTGGGTCTTTGTCGGTCATGCGTCGTTCCTTGCGGGCGCGTTGCGGGCGAGCCATTCCTCGTGGCGGGGCATCGCCTGGGCGGCGCGGGCGAACATTTCGTGGATGCGCGACAGGCTGGTGGCGAGCTTGTCCTCGTCGAGCCCGTCGACCAGCGGATCCCAGCCGGCGGGGATCACCCCCTGCCCCAGCAGCACCGCGATCCAGCTCGATTCGGCGAACAGCTCGTCCTCGTAGCGGAAGAAGCGGCCGCGGTTGCGGAACAGGGCGAGCTTGCGAGTGAGGCTCTCGGGGATCGTCATCTCGCGGACGCGGCGCCAGAGGTCGCCGTCCTGGCGTTCATTGGCGTGGTAGTGGAGGATGATGAAGTCGCGGACCTGCTCCATCTGGGTGTCGGTCAGGCGATTGAATTCGTCGCGCTCCACGGGCGAGAAGCCGGTGTCGGGCAGCAGCGCCATCAGCTTGTGGATGCCCGACTGGATCATGTGGATGCTGGTCGATTCCAGCGGCTCGAGGAAGCCGGAGGAGAGCCCGAGCGCGATGCAGTTCTTCTCCCAGGCACGCTTGCGGCGGCCGGCCTCGAACTTGAGGAGGAAGGGATCGCGCAAGGGGGCGCCGTCGAGATTGGCGAGCAGCGTCTCGCTGGCCTCGTCGTCCGAGATGTCGGCGCTGCAATAGACATGACCGTTGCCGACGCGGTGCTGGAGCGGGATGCGCCATTGCCAACCGGCGCGGTGGGCGGTGCTGCGGGTGAAGGGGGTGATCGCCGGCCCCGGGCTGGCGCTGGGCACCGCGACGGCGCGGTCGCATTGCAGCCAGTGCGCCCAGCTTTCCCAGCCGGTGTGGAGCGCCTGCTCGATCAGCAGCGCGCGGAAGCCGGTGCAATCGATGAACAGCTCGCCTTCGATCCGGCGATCGCCTTCGAGGACCACCGCCTCGATGAAACCGTCGGTGGCACGCAGCGGGAGATGGGCGACCTTGCCCTCGACGCGGACGACGCCGCGTTGTTCGGCATAGGTGCGCAGGTACCTGGCATAGAGCGACGCATCGAACTGATAGGCATAGGCCATGCGCGACAGGATCGAGCCCGGGTCCTGCACCGGCGGCTGGTAGCGCCCGGCGGTCATCGCCAGCGCGCAGACATTGTAATCGTCGATCTCTCGCGCGCGCCCCTCTTCATGGAGCTTGCGCCAGATCTGGTGGAACTTCACGCCCTCGATATCGAAGCCGAACTCGCCGAACGGGTGGACATAGCGATGTCCCTCGCGCGTCCAGTTCAGGAACTCGATGCCGAGCTTGATCGTGCCCTGGGTCCTGGCGAGGAAGTCGCTCTCGTCGAGGCCGAGCAGTGCGTTGAAGTTGCGGATCGGCGGGATCGTCGCCTCACCGACGCCGACCGTGCCGATCTGCTCGGACTCGACCAACGTGACCGACACCCCGGTGGGGACCAGCCGCGAGAGCGCCGCGGCAGCCATCCAGCCAGCGGTGCCGCCGCCGACGATGACGATTTGGCGGATCGGCGCGGGGGCGGTCATGCGATCAGTCCTTCGGCACGAAGCGTGGCGCCATGGTGCGGCATCGCGCGGACCGCGTCGAGGATCAGCGAACGGATGCGGCCGAAATGCTGCGCGAGCGCTTCCTCCGGAATGACATCGGCGAGCGCATCGTGGCGGCGCGGACAGATGCCCTGGCCGTCGAGCACCGCGATCCAGTCCTCGGCTTCGAACAGCTCACCGTCATAGAGCGGCACGCGACCCCGGCTCGCGTACAGGTCGAGCTTGTGCTGGAGCGTCTCGGGGACCGGCGCGGTGCGGGCATGGTCCCAGAGCGGTTCGCCGGTGCGGCCATTTGTCTTGTAGTGGAGGATGGCGAAGTCGCGGACGCGGTCTGCTTCCTCGGCGGTCAGGCGGTTATATTCGGCGGGCTCGGGGCCATTCGGGGCGGCGGGAAGCAGGCCGATCAGTCGGGCGAGCGTGTTCTGGAGGAGGGCGAGGTTCCAGCCGTGGAGCGGCTCGACCAGCGTGGCGGCGGCGCCCAGCGCGATGACGTTGCCGGCCCAGGCCTGGGTGCGGCGACCCTGGACGATCGGGATCGCGCCGGGCTGCTCGGGGAGATGTGCCGCGCTGTAGAACAGCGCCCCGCTTTGCCCGCCGACCAGCGGCACAGTGCGCTGCCAGCCGGCCTCGAAGGCGCCGGCATGGCCATAGGGCGGCGGGATGCCCTCGGCCGGGTTCCAGCTCTCGACCACACGGTTGCAGGGCAGCCATTCGGCCCAGCTTTCCCAGCCGCTGTCGCCGGCGAGCAGCGCGGCCGGGCCGGAGCAATCGAGCCAGAGATCGGCGGCCAGGCGGGTACCGTCCTGCAGCTCGACTTCATCGTCGGCAAAGGCGCGGAAGCTGCCGACCGGCTGCAAGCCGGTGGCGGTGCGCAGGGTTTCGGCAAGGCGGGCGCGGTGGAGATGGAGGCCATATCCATAGCTCGACAGGATCGAACGCGGATCCTCGCTCGGCCGGATGAAGCGCCCCGAGGCGGCGGCGATGGCGGCAAGCGAGAAATCGGCGAGGCGTACGGGCTGGCCGGCCTCACGCAGGCGTGCCGCCAGCTGGTGGAAGGCGGTAGTGGCGAGCGGGGCGCCGATCGTGCCGAAGGGCAGGAACCAGTCCGCCTCCCCTGCCCAGCCTGAAAAGGCAGTGCCGAGCGAGAAGCTGCCCTGGGCTGCCCGAAGAAGTCCCCCTTCGTCCACGCCGTGATCGGCCAGCCAATAAGGGAAGTCCGGCAGGCTCGTCTCGGCCGAGCCGAAGGGGCCGAGGCTGTGGTCCGGGCCCTCGGTCGCGATGACGATGATCGCGGTGCCGGGCAGCGCGCGGGTGAGCGCCAATGCGGCCATCCAGCCGGCGACGCCGGTGCCGACAATGCCGATGCGCGCGATCATGCCGCCATTCCCAGCGCGGCTTCGTGGCTGGGCATCGCCTCGGCTGTCGCGAGGATTTCGGCACGCATCGCGGCCATGGCAGCGGCCACCTGCGGCCCGCCGGCGCGCGGGTCGGTGTGACGCGGGGTGACGTGCTGGCCGAGATAGACGGCGAGCCAGCTCGGCTCGAGAAAGGTGCCTTCGCGATACTGGACCACGACGCCGCGCTCGCGGAACAGCTCGAGCTTGTGGGCGAGCGAGTCCGGCACGGTCATCGCCCGGCAGTGGCGCCAGAACTCGGAATCTTCGCGCTGCTGGCAGTGATAATGGAGGATCAGGAAATCGCGGACGCGCTCATAGTCGAGCGCCATCAGCCGGTTGAATTCCTGCGCGTCGAGCGGGTCCCATGCCTGGGTGGGGAACAGATCGAGCAGCCGGCCGATCGCGACCTGGATCAGGTGGATCGACGTGGATTCGAGCGGTTCGAGAAAGCCCGAGGCGAGGCCGATCGCGATCGTGTTCCCCACCCATTGGCGCTTGCGCTTGCCGGTGACGAAGCGGAGGCGGTTGGGCTCCGCAAGCGGATCGGCGGAAAGCTGGGCGAGCAGGGTCTCCAGCGCGGCATCGTCGCTGGTGAAGCCGCTCGAATAGACATGGCCATTGCCGGTGCGGTGCTGGAGCGGAATGCGCCAGATCCAGCCGCTTTCCTGCGCGGTGGCGCGGGTGAGCGGCGGCAGCGGGCCGGTATTGGGACAGGGCAGCGCGATGGCGCGGTCGCAGGGCAGCCAGTGCGTCCATTCTTCATAGCCGGCATGCAGCGCCTGCTCGATCAGCAGGCCGCGAAAGCCCGAGCAATCGACGAACAGGTCCGCTTCCAGCACCTCGCCGCTTTCGAGCGTGACCGAGCGGACGAAGCCGGTTTCACCGTCGAGCGCGACATCGGTGACCTTGCCCTCGCGCCGGACAACGCCGCGCGCTTCGGAATAGCCGCGGAGGAACTTCGCGTAGAGGCCGGCGTCGAACTGATAGGCATAGTTGTAGGGATCGCCGTCCGGCCGGCGGAAGCGGCCCTGGCGGGCGGCCTGGATCGGGAGTGAAAACTCCTCGAACGCCCCTGCCGCTTGGCTTGCCAGCCATTGGTGGTGGAAGGGCACGCCATCGATCGGGGCGCCGAACTCGGCGAAGGGATGGATATAGCTGTCGCCCTTGCGGCCCCAGTCGACGAACTCGATGCCGAGCTTGTAGGTGCCCTTCGTCGCCGCGAGGAACTCCGCCTCGTCGATGCCGAGCGTGGCGTTAAAATGGCGGATGTGCGGGATCGTCGCCTCGCCGACGCCGACCGTGCCGATCTCGGCCGATTCGACCAGCGTGATCGCCATGCCCGTGCCCGCGAATTTATGCGCGAGTGCGGCGGCGGCCATCCACCCCGCAGTGCCCCCGCCGACCACGAGTATGCGCCCAATCAGCATTCTTGCGATGCCCCTCTCCAGCCCGAATGTTAGCGCTCCCGTCGCGAAACCGTCAATCGTTCCAGCGGCCGATTCGAAGCCTTCCTGCCCCCTTCGCAGGTGCGAAATTCGTGCCGCAACGCAGCGAAACCGTTGCGAAAACACCACAAATCCGAGGTTTACATGAAAGCGTAACAAGACGGCTTGATCTTTCCATAACTCCTACATTAGTTTGGACACAAACAAGAAACGCGCTCGGAAATGATAGCGCTAACAGGGAGGGGAGACAGCTCGATGCGCAAGCACGATTCTATTCATCACATCGACAGGACCGCCAGGTTCCGCACCGGCGCATTGCGCGCCGGCGTGTCGGCCGCGGCGCTTGCCTGCCTTTCGGTAGCGGCACCTGCCTGGGCACAGGACAGCCAGGCCGCGGGCACGCCCGCGCCGACGACCAGCGAGACCACCCAGGAAGACACGATCGTCGTCCAGGGCTATCGCCAGTCGCTGCAGAGCGCGCAGAGCCTCAAGAAGGATTCGGACGTGATCGTCGACTCGGTGACGGCCGAGGACATCGGCGCCCTGCCCGACCGCTCGGTCACCGAAACGCTGCAGCGTATCCCGGGCGTCTCGATCAACCGCTTCGCCGCCGGCGTCGATCCCGACCACTTCTCGGTCGAGGGTTCGGGCGTGGTCGTGCGCGGCCTCACCTATGTCCGTTCCGAGTTCAACGGCCGCGAGGCGTTCACCGCCAATAACGGCCGCTCGCTGAGCTTCGCCGACGTGCCTTCGGAAATGATGGGCGGCGTCGACGTGTTCAAGTCGCCCTCGGCCGACCGCATCGAAGGCGGCATCGCCGGCGTGGTCAACCTGCGCACGCGCAAGCCCTTCGACAACAAGAAGGGCCTGATCGTCGCCGGTTCGCTCGAGGGCAATTACGGCGACTTCGAGAAGAAGTGGACGCCGACCGGCTCGATCATGGTCAGCAACCGCTGGGACACGGGGATCGGCGAGTTCGGCGTGCTCGCCAACTTCTCCTATTCGCAGCTCAAGAGCCAGTCGGACCGCTTCCAGGTCTCGAGCTTCCGTATCCGCAACCTCTATTCGGACGGCGACGTCGTCGACAATGGCGGCACGACGATCAGCAAGCAGGTCTATTTCCCGCGCGGCGCGGTGATGGGCCGCCAGGAGTTCAACCGCGAGCGCTACGGCTATGCAGGGGCGATCCAGTATCGCAGCAATGACGGCTCGGTGGAGGCCGTCGCCCAGTTCCTGCGCTCCGACGCGCGCCAGGCCTGGAGCGAGCGCACGATCGAGATCGCGACCGACAACGTCTCGGCCAATGGCGACTCGCGCCGAGTGCCGGGCACCACGCTCGACTTCGACAGCGACGGCATGTTCGTCAGCGGCACGATCACCGGCCCGACCGGCTGGCGCGGCGACCAGAACACCGGTGCGGCACGCGTGCCGATGCTGGGCCTGCAGTCGAACAACATCCGCCGCGACCACCAGGAGAAGCTCGTCACCGACGATTACGGCTTCAACCTGAAATGGAACGCAACTGACCGGCTCGGCGTGATCTTCGACTATCAGCATGTGAAGTCGACCACCAACGTGCTCGACAACACGCTGTGGAACTCGACCTACCAGAACGCGTCGATCAAGCTGAACGGGTCGGACTTCCCGACGGTGGCGTTCGTCGCGCCGCAGGTCTGCAACGGCCCCGCCGCGAATTCGCAGAACCCGCCGGGCACCGGTTTCGACTGCAACAGCGCCCAGGCGCTGGGCGGCTCGGCGAACCCGACCTATTTCGGCGCGGGCCACACCAGCTTCGTCGATCCGTACAACAGCTTCCCGCGCGCGGCGATGGACCATATCGAGCAGAGCAGCGGCAATTCCGACGCGTTCCGCCTCGACCTCGACTATGCCCTGCCCGAGAACGGCTTCCTCAAGTCGATCCAGGGCGGCATCCGCTATGCCGATCGCGACCAGGTCTCGCGCTATTCGCGCTACAACTGGGGCGTGCTTTCGGAGCAGTGGGGCAATAACGGCCCGGTCTGGCTGAGCATGCCGGTGAACGGCAACAACGCCAACCACACCGACGGCACGGCGAATACGTCCAATTCCGCCTATTATTTCAACAACTTCTTCCGCGGACAGGTCAGCAATCCGCTGGGCGGGGACGGGCGGCTCTACTATTCGGGCAACACCGCGTCCGACTATGCCGCGATGATCGACTATGCCAACGCGATCTCGCGCGAATGGCAGGCGACCGGCACCTGCGCCGATGGCCGCGTCGTCAATGGCGGCTGGAACGCGCTGGCCAATCGCTGCGGCGTGATCCAGGGCACGCCGTTCCTGCCGGACGAGATCAACCCGATCCGCGAGCGCAACTACGCCGCCTATCTGATGGCGAAGATCGACACGCATCTGGGTGGGTTGCACCTGACCGGTAACGTCGGCGTGCGCTACACCAAGACCAAGCGCGACACCGACGGCTATGTCTCGTTCACCAACACCACGGCCTTCCCGACCGACGCCAGCTGCGCCGCGCCGGTGACGCCGCCGGCGACGCCATCGCCCTTCTGCTCGTACAGCATCGCGGATCGCAACGCGGCTCGCGCCTTCGTCAACGGCGCGCTGACCCCGTCGCACGTCTCGCTCGACTATACCTACTGGCTGCCGAGCGTGAACCTGAAGCTCGAGGCGGGCGGCGGCCTCCAGTTCCGCGCCGCCTATTTCAAGGGCGTCTCGCCGCCCCAGACCGGCCTGATCCGCAACTATCTGCAGGCGAACCTGTCGGTGGTGCAGAATGTGGATGCCAACGGCAATCTCGTCCCAGGCAGCTTCCGCTTCCAGGGCGTGACCACCGCGGGCAACCCGTATCTGAAGCCGGTGGAAGCCGACAATTTCGACCTGACCGCCGAGTGGTATTTCTCGCGGGTCGGCTCGCTGACCGTCTCGGCCTTCTACAAGGTGCTGTCGGGCGTGGTGACCAACGACACCCGCCGCGTCGACCTGACCAACAACGGCCAGACCTATCCGGTGGTCATCACCACCCCGATCAACGCCACCGAGAAGGGCAAGATCAAGGGCGTCGAAGTCAGCTACCAGCAGACCTTCGACTTCCTGCCGGGGCCGCTCAAGGGCCTGGGCCTGCAGGCGAACTACACCTATGTCGACAGCTCGGGCGTGCCCCAGTCGACCCTGTCCGAGACCGATCCGGACGTGGCCGCCGGCCGCGTGACCACGGTCAACACCTCGCTGCTGCCGCTGCAGGGGCTGTCGAAGCACCAGGTGAACATCACCCCGTTCTTCGATTATGGCCCGCTCTCACTGCGCGCCAGCTATTCGTGGCGTTCGGACTTCCTGCTCACGGTGCGTGACGTGATCACGCCGAACGACCCGATCATCAACAAGGCGACCGGCCAGCTCGACGCATCGATCTTCTTCGCGGTGACCCCGCAGATCAAGATCGGCGTGCAGGGCTCGAACCTGACCAACGAGGTTACCCGCACCAACGCGGTGATCTCGAAGATCGGGGGCGGCATCATCGAAGTGCCGCGCGGCTGGTACATGAACGACCGCCGCTTCGCCGCGATCGCACGCTTCAACTTCTGATCCGAGATACACCCTGCCTGGCGCTGCCGGTTTCCAACCGGCGGCGCCTATTTTTTGTTCAGACGGCGCGGTAGCTGACGAAGATGTTGGCGGTGAGCCGGCCGGTGCGCGGATCGCTCGTGCCCGCACCGGTCACCAGGCCGGAATGGAGCTGACGGCTGCGATAGACAAGCAGCCGGTCGAACACGGCATCGGCGGCGGCAACCTGTTCGAATTCGGCGGTGTCGCCGGCGATATAGCCGGGCGCCGGCTCGGGCTCGGTGGCGCGCACCGCTTCATAATGCGGCTGACGTTCGGGGGTGATTGCCTCGAACCCGGTCGCGCGGTGACGGTAGAAGGCGGTGCCGCCCTGCTCCGGGCCGCAGAGATAGTGGAGGAAGGCGAATTGCAGCGGATCGGTGGTGTCGATGTGCGGCACGCGCTGCGACGGCGCGAGATCCCCGCCCCCCAGCGTGACGATCGAGAAATTGCACTCGGCCCGGCCGAGGCGGACGCCGTGCAGCCCGAAGGCTTCGCGCAGCACCGGATCGAGCGCGCGGACCACCGCCCCGACATAATCGAGCGGCGCGGGCGCCCGGATGCCGGGATAGCCGCCGGCCGGGCCATGGACCGGCTCGAACCCGCCCTGCCGCGCGGCATAGTCGACGAGTTGCCCGGCATCGCGCATCAACCCGTCGAGCCGAAGCAGGGGCTCCCCTTCCCTGCCGATATGCGAGAGCTGCGCCGCAGGGCGTGGATTGAGCGAAAGATCGAGCGAGTTCACCGACATGCCCCGGAAACGAACCACCGGGATGTGGCCGGCGCATTTCCGGGATATTGAAAAGCGATGCCGATGCAACCGATCCGCGAAATCCAGGGCACGCCCGATGCCGAAGCCTTCCGCGCGCTGGTCGCCGGCTATGCGCCGGTGGTGCTGCGCGGGCTGGTGAAGGACTGGCCGCTGGTGGCCGCCGGCACCTCGCCACAGGGCGCCTGCGACTATCTGCTGGGCTTTGACGGCGGTGCGGCAGCGGAAGCCTTTGTCGGGCAACCGGCGATCGAAGGGCGGTTCTTCTATGCGCCGGACCTGCGCGGCTTCAACTTCGAGCGGCGCAAGGGCAGCTTCGCCGACCTGCTGCGCTACCTGCTGGCACTGCAGGGACGCGACAATGCACCGGCCGTCTATGCCGGCGCGGTGGAGACCGGGAGGACACTGCCGGGTCTGACCGAGGCCAATCCGATGCCGCTGCTGGCGGGGCTCGATGCCGAGCCGCGGATCTGGATCGGCAATGCCTCGCGGATCAGCACCCATTTCGATGCCTCGGACAATATCGCCTGCGTCGCGGCGGGGCGGCGGCGCTTCACCCTGTTCCCGCCCGAGCAGACGCCCAACCTCTATGTCGGCCCGCTCGACCATACGGTGGCGGGGCAGCCGACCAGCATGGTCGATGCCAATGCCCCTGACTTCGACCGTTTCCCCCGCTTCCGGGCGGCGCTGGACGCGGCACTGGTCGCCGAGCTGGAGCCGGGCGACGCGATCTTCATCCCCGCGCTCTGGTGGCACCAGGTGGAGGCGCTGTCGCCGTTCAACGTGCTGGTCAATTTCTGGTGGGCGGACGCCCCCGAACAGGACATGCGCTTCGATGCGATGATGCATGCGGTGCTGGCGATCGGCCATTTGCCGGCCGATCGCCGCGCGGCCTGGTCAGCCTTCTTCGACACCTTCGTGTTCCGCGAACATGGCGACCCCGCCGGGCACATGCCCGACGACATGCGCGGCGTGCTGGGCGAACCGACCCCGCAGCTCCGGGGATATATCCGGCAATATCTGATGCGCGGATTGCAGAGGGGCTAGGCACTCTATCCCTCTCCCGCGCGAGCGGGAGAGGGAATTCGGGAAAGGCTATTTCCCCTGTCCCGGCGCATAGGGATTGGTGATCGCCTTGTACCAGTCGAGGTCATGCGCGGGTGGCTTGTGCCCCGCCGGCAGCGGGCGCTTCGAGATCGACTGGAAATAAGCGATCGAGGCGTCGCGCCACCATAGAGCTTCCTCGTGCTGGATCGCGAGGAAGTCACGGACCTCGGCCCAGCGAGCCTCGTCGACCTTGCCGTGCAGGGCGGTCCAGTCGGCCTGCATCTTCCCGACGGCATCCACCCCCGCGTCATAGCGGGTGACCAGTTCGTCCCACAGGGTGCGGCCGGACTTGGTGCGATAGTCCCAGGGCAAATGGTGAAACCAGAGCAGCAAATTCTCCGGAATGGTCTTCGGGCTGCCCCAGGCCTTCACGACCTCGGGCGCATATTGCGAAAGCGCGTCGCTGCCCTTGGCCGTCCGATCGAACCCAATGCCGGCCGCGTCCGCCTTGTGATAATAGACCGGGTTCCATTCGGGGCGGGCCAGGTCGGACACCCAGGGGCCGGGGCCGTAATGGTGGCCCGTCGCCATCAGGTGCGCGAGGCCGAGCGGGGTCATGTAATCGACCACCGCCTCGCGCGAACCCATCATCATGCGGACCACAGGGTCGGCGGCTTCCCTGCCCCAGGTCATCGCCGCCCAGTCGCGCGCGATCGCTTCGGCCTTCGCATCGGGATCCCAGGCGAAGCGGCCGAAGGCATACCAGTTAGCCTGGTCGAACTGCGAGCCCGACCAGTTGCGGTCGCTGCCGATATTGGCGACCCCGGCCATGCCGGTGGCGGCGCCGGCATCGATCGGCGTCTCGATCACCTTGGCGACGGTGCTGCCCTTGCGCGGGCGGAAGGTATCGGCCTCGAGCACCTCCTCCCACATCGTGCCGAGATAGGCGAGGTGCGTGGCGAAGCCGAGATATTCCTTGGTGATCTGGAATTCCATCATCAGCGGCGTGCGCGGCATCGCGCCGAACAGCGGATGGAAGGGCTCGCGCGGCTGGAAGTCGATCGCGCCGTTCTTGACCTGGACCAGGACATTGTCGCGGAACTTGCCGTCGAGGGGCTGGAACTCGGTATAGGCCTGCTTGTGCCGGTCCTCGGCATTCTCGGCGGCATAGACGAAGGCGCGCCACATGAGGATGCCGTGATGCGGAGCGAGCGCATCAGCAAGCATGTTCGCGCCCTCGGCATGGGTACGCTTATAGTCGGACGGGCCTGGCTGGCCTTCCGAGTTCGCCTTGACCAGCAGGCCGCCGAAGTCGGGGATGACGCTGTAAATCTCGTCGATCTTGGCCTTCCACCAGGCCTGGACCTGCGGATCGAGCGGATCGGCGGTCTTGAGCTTGCCGAGCTCGATCGGCGCGGAGAAACGCGCGGTGAGGTAGACCTTGATGCCGTATGGACGGAACACTTCCGCCAGCGCCTTCACCTTCTGCAGGTAATCGGGGCGCAGGATGTCGGCATTGGCGTTCACGTTGGTCAGCACCGTTCCATTGATGCCGATCGAGGCATTGGCACGGGCATAATCAGTGTAGCGCGGGTCCTTGTGGAGCGGCAGCTTCTGCCAGTCCCAGAGCGATTGCCCCGCATAGCCGCGCTCGACATGGCGATCGAGATTGTCCCAATGGTTGAGCACGCGGACCTTGAGCTTCGGCGCGTCCGTGATGTCGAGATTGTCGATCGGCTGGCCGGTCTGGAGCAGCTTCAGGAAGCGGAACACGCCGTAGAGCGTACCGACATCGCTGTTTCCGGCGATGATCGTCGTACGGTTGCCGGCGATCACCGCGGTGCGGATCAGATAGCCTTCCTCGCCCAGCTTCGCGAACGGCAGATCAAGCCCCTTGAGGTTCGGGGAATCGGCACGCGTGACCAGCACCGCGCCGTTGCCCATCAGTGTCTCGCGCTGGACGAGGTCATAACCGAACATCGCCTTGAAGCCGCGCTGCAACTCGTCGGTGGCAGCCCGGATCGTTGGGCGCGCATTGGGCGCCACCAGATGCGTGACCAGCGGCTCGTAACGCGTCTTCGCACTGGATTCGAGCGGCTGATAGCGCAGCCAAAGGTCATATCCGTCTTCGGCATGGCCTTGATTCGCAAGGCCGAAACACAAAAACGCAGACAAAATAGCCAGCAATTTCCGAAGCATCGCTCTTCCCGTCTCTACGCGGTCATACGCCGCCGTTGACAAGCTTGTATCAGCGCAACAATGGTAGCGCTACCAAGCATAGGGGCGCGCGGCGACGACGCGCCGGACCAGGAAGGGGAAGCAGGGAACGTCATGGCCGAGATCGTATCCGCGCGCGTGATCGTCACTTGCCCCGACCGCAATTTCGTGACGCTCAAGATCGAGACGGCCGACGGCACGACCGGCATCGGCGACGCGACGCTCAACGGCCGCGAGATGGCGGTGGTCGCCTATCTCCAGGATCATGTCATCCCCTGCCTGATCGGGCGCGACGCGCACCGGATCGAGGACATCTGGCAGTATCTCTACAAGGGCGCATACTGGCGGCGCGGCCCGGTGACGATGTGCGCGATCGCCGCGGTCGACATGGCGCTGTGGGACATCAAGGCCAAGCTCGCCGGGATGCCGCTCTACCAGCTGCTCGGCGGCGCGAGCCGCGAGGGCTGCATGGTCTACGGACACGCAAACGGCGCGACGATCGAGGAGACGATCGAGGAAGCCGTCCGCCATGTGGAAGAGGGCTACAAGGCCGTCCGGCTGCAGGCGGGCGTGCCGGGGCTGAAATCCACTTATGGCGTCGCCAAGCCGGGCCAGCGCTACGAGCCGGCCGACGGCGCGCTGCCGACCGAAAGCCTGTGGTCGACCGAGAAGTACCTGCGCTCGGTGGCGCCGCTGTTCGAGAAGGCGCGCGAGGTGCTGGGCTGGGATGTACACCTGCTCCACGACGTCCATCACCGGCTGACCCCGATCGAGGCGGGGCGGCTGGGCAAGGAACTGGAACCGTACCGGCTGCTCTGGCTCGAGGATGCGACCCCGGCCGAGAACCAGGCCGGCTTCCGCCTGATCCGCCAGCACACCACCACCCCGCTGGCGGTGGGCGAGATCTTCAACACGATCTGGGACTGCAAGCAGCTGATCGAAGAGCAGCTGATCGACTATGTCCGCGCGACGATGGTGCATGCGGGCGGGATCACGCACATGCGCCGGATCGCGTCGTTCGCGGACCTCTATCAGGTGCGCACGGGCTGCCACGGCGCGACCGACCTGTCCCCGGTCTGCATGGCGGCGGCGCTCCACTTCGGCCTGTCGGTGCCCAATTTCGGCATCCAGGAGCTGATGCCGCACACGGCGAAGACCGATGCGGTGTTCCCGCATGCCTATTCGTTCAAGGACGGAATGATGCACCCGGGCGATGCGCCGGGGCTGGGTGTCGAGATCGACGAGGAACTGGCTGCGAAATACGAATATAAGCGCGCCTATCTCCCCGTCGCACGGCTCGAGGACGGAACCTTGTTCAACTGGTGAGCGGGAGAGGCTTGCTGATGACTGACATTACGCGTCGTGGACTGCTGGGCGCCGGGGCGGCGCTCGCCATCCTGCCCTTCCCTGCCCTCGCGCAGGCGGTGGAGGGGATCCATGCGGTGGCGAAGACCAAGGGCATGCGCTTCGGCTCCTGCTTCGCCTGGGGACCTTCGGGGGCGGATCGCGGATCCTACGCCAATCCGAAATATGCCGAGCTGCTCAAGCGCGACTGCGGCATCCTGGTGCCCGAGAACGAGTTCAAGTGGCAGGCGATCCGGCCCGACGCCAAGACCTTCAACCTCGACCATTTCTCCGACATGCTCGACTATGCCGAGGCCAACGGCATGGCGATGCGCGGCCACACGCTGCTGTGGCACAAGACGCAGTACTTCCCGAAATGGCTGAACGAGCATGACTTCGGCGCGTCGCCGGTGAAGGAAGCCGAGAAGATCCTCGGCCAGCACATCCGCACCTTGTGCAAGCTCTACGGCAACCGCATCGTCAGCTTCGACGTGGTCAACGAGACGGTGGAGGAAGGCACCGGCGCGCTGCGCACCTCGTCGCTCTCCAAGGCGTTCGGCGGGACCGAGGCGATGCTCGACTTCGCCTATCACACCGCCCGCGAGCACGCCCCGGGCGTCGAGCTGGTCTACAATGATTACATGAGCTGGGAGCCGGGCAATGAGGGGCACCGCTACGGCGTGCTCAAGCTGCTGGAAGGCTTCCGGAAGAGGGGGATCCCCTGCGACACGCTGGGCGTGCAATCGCATATCGGCCTGACCGGCGACGGCACGGTGGGCGCGCTGGTGAGCCGGCAGGAGAAGCCGTGGCGCACCTTCCTCGATAGCGCCACCCAGATGGGCTACAAGCTGGCCGTCACCGAGTTCGACGTGGACGACCACCTGCTGCCGACCGACGCCAAGCTGCGCGACGGGATCGTCGCCAACTATGCCGCAGCGTATCTGGAGATCATGTTCTCCTACCCGCAGCTCCGCGACGTGCTCGCCTGGGGCATGTGCGATCGCTTCACCTGGCTCAACGGGTTCAAGCCGCGCAAGGACAAGACATTGCAGCGCGCCACGCCCTATAATGACCAGTACCAGCCAAAGGCACTCCATGGGGTGATCCGGGATGCCTTTGCGGGTGCCGCGGCGCGATAGGTCGATCTTGTCCAAGATCGTTCAGGAAACTCGTGCTAGGGGCTGATTAGACGGACGAGAAAGGGGTGGGATATGGCGGCGCTGGCAGTGAGCCAGGACCCGGATTTCGAGGCGCTGCTGGGCGGCGAACTCGACACGGCCCAGCTGCACGCCCTTGCCGACCGGATCGCCGCAGCGCACCTCGCCGCGCCCAAGGGCGACGGCGCCGCCTTCCGCAAGACGCTGGCGCTGAGCGCGACCACCGACGCCCAGCGTACCGAGCTTGCCGCCCAGACCGACTCGATCGGCCGCCGCATCGCCGCCGGCCGCATCCGCGCGGTGATGGGCGAGCCGCTGGACGTGCTCCACGACCTTGCCCGCCCCGTGCTCGACGTGATGCGCGCGGGCATGGCCGGCGAGGCGAACACGCTGGCCAACCGCTATCTCGACGTCGCGCCGCAGGGCGCGACCGGCTGGGCGCTGCTGCCGCTCTATCTCTCGTTGCGCGCCAGCCTGGACGGTGATGCCGAGCTGGCCGACAGCCTGCTCGCCCCGGCCAGGCCGCGGCTGGTGGTGATCGGCGGGCTTTCGGGCACCGGCAAGTCGACGCTGGCGCGGCTGCTCGGCAGCCGGATCGGCCGCCTGCCCGGCGCGCGGGTGCTGCGGTCGGACGTGTTCCGCAAGCGCCTCGCGGGCGTGAGCCCGGAAACCCGGCTGCCGCCCAGGCATTATACCCGGCATAATGACGACGAGACCTATGAGGCGCTGTTCGAATCCGCCGACGATCACCTTGCCTGCGGCAACAGCGTGATCCTCGACGCGGTGTTCATGGCGCGCAGCGAGCGCGACGTGGTGGAGGCGCTGGCCGATCGCTACCGCGCTGCCTTCACCGGCATCTGGCTGGAAGCGCCAGAGCGCGACCGGATCGCCCGGGTGAATGCGCGCGAAAACGACGCTTCGGATGCGACCGAGATGGTGGTGCGCGAACAATCGCGCCGCTCGGTGGGCGAGATCCACTGGCACCGCATCCGGGTGAACCGTCCGCAGGAGACGATCGTCGCCGCCGCGCGCGCCGCGCTGGACCGGACCCACTGATCCGTGACCATTGCGACGCTGACGCTCAACCCGGCGCTCGACGTCACCACCTGTACCGAGAAAGTCCGCCCCGGCCACAAGCTGCGCTGCTCCCCGCCCCGCTTCGATCCGGGCGGTGGCGGGATCAATGTCGCGCGGGTCATCACGCATCTGGGCGGCGATGGGGTCGCGGTGTTCCCGAGCGGCGGACCGGCGGGCGCGACGATCGTCCAGTTGCTCGAGGAACAGCGGGTCCCGATCCTGCCCGTGCCCATCAAGGGCGCGACCCGGGAGAGCTTCACCGTCGATGAAGGCCGGCCGGGCGACCAGTATCGCTTCGTGCTGCCGGGCCCCGAGCTGAGCGCCGACGAACAGGCGGCGCTGCTCGACGCGTTGTTCGGGGTGAAGGACGTCAGCCATATCGTGGTGAGCGGCAGCCTGCCGCCAGGCTGCGATCCTGCGATCCTCGCGCGGATCGGTTCGCGCTGCGCAGAGGCCGGCGTGAAGCTGGTGATCGATACCTCCGGTCCTGCCCTTGCCGCCTGTGAAGGCGCCGGTGCCTGGCTGATCAAGCCGAGCCTGCGCGAAGTCGCCGACCTGCTTGGCCGCGAGATCCACGGCGAGGAAGACGAGATGGCGGCGGCACGCGAACTGCGGAAGCGCGGCTTTGCTGAAGTCGTGGTGGTGTCGCTCGCCGAACGCGGGGCGCTGCTGGCCGGCGAAGGCGTGGAATTGCGGGTGCCGGCCATCCCGGTCGAGGCCAAGGGCACGGTGGGTGCCGGGGACTCGATGGTGGCGGCGATCACCCTTGCCGCATCGCAGGGCAAGGGGATCGAGGACGCTTTACACTATGGCATCGCCGCCGGAGCCGCGACGCTGATGACTCCCGCGACCGAGCTGGCCCGCAGGGAGGATGTCGAACGGCTTTATGCCGGAACGGCTTCGCGCGGCTGATCCGCTTCGGTGCGGTAGAACAGGCCGTACATCGCCTCGAACATCTGGCGGACTTCGTCGCTGGCCAGCGAATAGAAGATCATCTGCCCGTCACGACGCGCGGCAACCATGCCCTCGCGTCGCAGGAGTGCCAGCTGCTGCGATACGGCGGTATCGCGCGCCTCGGTAAGACGTGCGAGCTCACCTACCGACTTCTCGCCATCCAGGAGATGGCAGAGCAGCAGAAAACGGCTTCGACCCGATAGCGCCTTCAAGAACGAGGAGGCGCGATCAACAACTGCGATCATTTCGTTTTTCACGGTGCGGACAGCTAGGGAGGCTAGCCCCAGGTTGCAACCGCTATCTCGCGGGAAAGACATAGGAATTCCATATAAATGTGAAGATCTTCATGTCTGGAAGTTGCTAGTCGCACTTCCCATATCCGGGAGGTGTCCACACTGTTTCCCGAGCTTTTCAGGAATCCGCTGCCACCGGGAATCGAACAGGCGAAGAATATCGTCAGCGCCGAGGAAGAAGCTGATCTGATTCGTCGGATCAATGGCTCGGCACTGGAGCCGTTCCGATTTCGGCAATGGCTGGGCAAGCGACTGACGCACAGTTTCGGCTGGCGCTACGACTTCACCGACGCAAGTCTTTCAGAGGCGGAGCTCCTGCCCGACTGGCTGCTGCCGGCACGCGCAAGGGCGGCCGAAGCTGCCGGGCTTGCGGCGGATACGCTCGTCCAGGCGCTGGTGACGCGCTACGATCCCGGCGCCGGGATCGGCTGGCATCGCGACCGGCCGGTGTTCGAGCATGTCGTCGGGATATCGCTGGGCGCGCCTGCGGTACTCCGGCTGCGTCGGCGACGGGCCGACGGCAGGTTCGACCGCGCGGAGATCCCGCTGGAACCGCGCGGCGGCTATCATCTGTTCGGCGAAGCCCGGCACGGCTGGGAACACAGCATCGCGCCGATGGACGCCAGCCGGTGGTCTGTGACGTTCCGGAGCTTGGCTACCCACGCTCGCTAATTCTATCCGTCATCCCCGCGAAGGCGGGGATGACGGTTAAAGGTTAGAGCGCCGCAAAGTCGATCGCCCCATCCTTGTCGAGCGTCTTCGACTGGTCGGCGAGCGGGTATTTCAGCCCCGTGGCGCAGTTGAACAGCACCACCTTCTCGTCAGCCGACACCAGCCCCTCCGCCAGTGCCTTGCGCCACGCCGCCAGCGTCGCGCCGCCTTCGGGGCAGAGCAGCAGCCCGTCCTTGCGCGCGGCATCCTCCACCGCCTGGGCAATGGCTTCGTCGCTAACCGCCATCGCCACGCCGCTGCTCTCGCGCACCGCGTCGAGGATCAGGAAGTCGCCAACCGCCTGTGGCACGCGGATGCCCATCGCGATCGTGTGCGCGTCCTGCCAGCGCGTCGCATGGCGCTCGCCGGCCTCGAAGGCGCGGACCATCGGGGCACAACCCTCGGCCTGGACCGCGATCATCCGCGGGCGCTTGCTGCCGATCCAGCCGAGCGCCTCCATCTCGGCGAACGCCTTCCACATGCCGATCAGGCCGGTGCCGCCGCCGGTGGGATAGAAGATCACATCGGGCAGCTCCCAGTCGAGCTGCTCGGCAAGCTCGAGGCCCATCGTCTTCTTGCCTTCGATCCGGTACGGCTCCTTGAGCGTCGACAGGTCGAACCAGCCGCGCTCCTTCGCCCCCTGCCCGACCAGCTTGCCGCAATCGTCGATATAGCCATTCACGCGGTACACCCGCGCGCCCTGCGCCGCGATCTCGCGGACATTCACTTCGGGGGTGTCGGCCGGGCAGAAGATCACGGATTCGATCCCCACCCGGCTGGCATAGGCAGCGGCGGCGGCGCCGGCATTGCCGTTGGTCGGCATCGCGATCGTCTTCACGCCCAGTTCCTTGGCCATGGCGATCGCCATGACCAGGCCGCGCGCCTTGAACGAGCCGGTGGGCAGCCGCCCCTCGTCCTTGACCCAGAGGTGCTTCGCCCCGGCTTCGGCGGCGAGCTTGTCGAGCGGAATGATCGGCGTGGCGATCTCGCCCAGGCTGACGATGTTCCGGGTAGCGCGAACCGGCAGCAGCTCGCGATATTTCCACAGGTCCGCCGGGCGGCGGGCGAGTTCGTCGCGCGGCAGCGCCGCCTTCGCGCCTTCCAGGTCATAGCGCACCAGCAGCGGCCGGCCGACACGCGACAGGCCGTGAAGCTGGTCGGCCTCATAGCGCTCGCCGGTCATCGAGCATTCGAGATGGGTGACGAAGGTGGGGCGGTCGGCGGTGAGATTGGCGTCGTGGCGCAAGTTGCTACTCCGGGCGGGCGAGCGATTCCTCCGTCGGCGTATAGGCCGATCGTTTCCCCGGCACATCCGGAACATCGGTGGCGAAATAAACCACGCCCTTGCCCGCCGCGCGATCGACCCACAGCCCGGACTTGAGGCCATAGGCATCGCCCGAATGGCCGAAGCGCTTGGCGCCATCGCCGACCGGGTCATCGCGGCAGCCCGGAGCGTTGGTCGCCGTGAACATCACCGCCAGGCCGTAGGCGCAGGTCGCCCCGCCGGTCGGCACCGCGACGGAGATGTCGCCGCCGACGTCGCCGTTGTGGCCGTCATAGGTCCAGAGCGGCGTCTCCAGCGTGCGGACCGAGCGCGCGTGCAGGATGCGGGTGCCGTCGAGCGTGCCGTTGTTCAGGAACATGCGGCCGATCCGGGCGAGCCCGCGCGCCGAGATGCGCAGCCCACCCTGCGGCGCGAAGACCGCACCGTTCGCACCGGGGCGCCAGACGGCGAGGTCGCAGCTGCCATCCCTTGCCGGGGTGACCGGACAGGCGGGCGCGGCACCCTGGTTGTCGTCCTTGGTCGGCTTGCGCGCGCGATACTGGACTATCGCCCGGGCAGCCGTCTCCGGCTTGCAACTCGCCCAGTTGTAACAGGCATCGAGCTTCATCGGGCGGAGGACGAGGCGATCCATCAGCCGATCGAAACGCTCGCCGGTAGCGCGCTCCATCACCGCGGCGACGACCGGGAAGTTGAAGTTGGTATAGGCCCACCAGCTGCCGGGGGCGTGCTTGTCGTCCCAGGCCCTGGGGTCCTGCAGCACCGCGCGCATATCGGCATCGAGCGGCAGGACATAGTCCACCCGGTCGGTCAGGCTGGAGCGGTGCGAGAGCAGCAGGCGGAGCGTGATCGGCTTGTCCGGGAAGGCCGGGTTGCGCAGCTTCCAGCCGAGCCAGCGCGAGACGTCGGCGTCGAGATCGAGCCTGCCCTGCTCGACCAGCCGCATCACACCGATGGCGACCACAAGCTTGGAGATGGAGGCGATCCGCACCGGTTCATCGGCGGTGACGGGCCGCGACGTGGAAAGGTCGGCCAGCCCTTTCAGGCTGACCGAAGTTTCCCCATGCGTGTCGAAAGTGATCCGGACCGCGGCGACCGGGTCCGATGCCGCCAGCAGGAGCGCTGCGGCGATCATGCCGGCTCCTTCACGAGAGAGGGAGCCGGCATGGGCGTTACTTCAGGCTGATGCGGATGCCCGCGCGGAACTGGCGCCCGAGCATGTCCGAATAGGTGCTGTTCGCGGCGAGGCCGGTTTCCGGCACCAGCAGCGGCCAGCGGTTGAACAGGTTGGTCACGTTGATGAAGAACTGGGCCTTGTTGTCCCCGAAGTTCACCGTCTGGCTCAGGTTGAGGTCGACGTAGAACAGGCCCGAGACCTGGTTGTTGTCATAGGTCTGGTAGGTCGAGGTCGTCGTCGTGACCGGGCAGCTGGTGGTGCACTCGATGCCGGTGGCCGAGTATTTGCCGGCGCTGACGCCGCGGCCGGTGACGGTGGCCGAGAAGGTCTCGGTCTCATAGGTCGCGCTGCCGCGGAAGATCCAGGTCGGCGTGCTCGCCTGGCCGCCATTCGCGCCGACGGTGTTCACCGCCACCTGGCCGGCGATTCCGGTGTCGGACAGGTTCTCGATATAGCGCGTCGCGACACCCTTGAGGGTGAAGGCGTCCGAGCCGACCGGGATGCGATAGGCCATGTCGAAATCGATGCCGCGCACCAGCTTGCGCACGAAGTTGAACGGCTGGCTGCGGATCAGCTTGTACGGCGCCGTCGGCGTCGAGCGGACCGGATCGTCGCTGATCGCGGCGCAATAGTCGGCAAGGCCCTCGGCGCAGCGGTTCATGATCTCCTGGGCGCTGATCGAGTCGATCGCCCCTTCGAGATCGATGCGGAAATAGTCCGCCGAGGCGGTGAAGCCCGGCAGGAAGCGCGGCGAGACGACCGCGCCGATATTCCACGAATTGGCGATTTCCGGACGCAGGTTCGGATTGCCGGTGACCAGGCCCGAATAGCCGAAGGTCTGCGGGCCGTTCAGGCCGTCCGCCGTGTACTTCGGATTGCGGACGGAATCGCTGTTGGCGGTGCCGGCCTGGTAAAGCTCGTTGAGGTTGGGCGCGCGGATGTCACGCGAGCGGGTCACGCGGAAGCGGATGTCCGGGATCGGCGCCCAGGTCGCACCCAGCTTCCAGGTGGTGACATAGCCGGCGTTGGAATAGTCGGTCGCGCGGACCGCGCCGTTGAACTCCAGCCCCAGGCCGAGCGGCACCACCGTCTCGAGATAGGCTTCCTTCACGCTGTATTCGCCGGTGAAGGGCAGGTAGTTGCCCACCGACCACGCATTGGTGGTGCCGGTGGTGGTGATGACCGGCTGATATTCCTTCGGCACGCTGCCGCGGATCTTCTCCTTGCGGACTTCGCCGCCGACCGAGACGCTGACGTCCCCGGCCCAGGTGGCGAACGGCGTGACCGACCAGTTGGTGCCGGCGACATATTGCTCGAGCACCTGGTCGCGATACGGGTTGCCGAGCACATAGTTGATCGCCGCCGGATCAGCGACGCCGACGCCGAGGCGGTTCAGCGGCACGCAGTTCGGATCGTCGTTGGTGGTGCTCGTATCGACGTTGATCAGGCACTGGATCGAGCCGGTCGCGTAGCCGCGGGCATTGCCTGCGGGCGCGAAGGCAGCGGCGGTCGCATTGGCCATGCGCGTATTGTGCATGATGTTGCGCAGCTGCTCGCGCACGTCGGAGCGGCCGTACTGGGCATAGACTTCCCAGTGCGCGGCCTTGCCGAACGCTTCGAAGTCGCCATTGGCGCCGACGACATAGCGCTGCACCTTGCGCTCATTGTCGATCGCGCGGAACGGCAGGTCGGCCGCGGTGGTCGCCACCGTCACGCTGGTGACGCCGGCAAGCCGCGACGCGCCGAGCGCCTGGAGCGCGAAGGCGTTGCAGGTCACCGGAACCGGCACGGTGGTGCAGCCGGTGGTGTTGTAGGTGATGCCGGTCGACAGGTTCGGGCCCGCGTTGAAGAAGACCTTCTGCTTGTTGTACGAGCCCTCGGCGAACAGCTCGATGCCGTCGGCCACTTCGTAGCTCAGCCGGCCGAACACGCCCCAGCGATCGTCCTTCGGCATCAGGCCGATGCGCGTGCCGGAATCATTGACCTGCCACGACCCGCCCTGGGTGACGCTGGGCGCCGAGGAGCCGGCCGCGCGGGTGAAGGCCGGGAAGGTGAACGTGCCATAGTCGAAGGTGTTCACCGCGCCGCCATAGCCGAAATACAGGCCGCGCAGCGCGTTGGCGGTGGTGCCGGCCGAGCCGGTGATCAGGCCGCCCGGGGTCGAGTTCGACGCGCCGACCTGGCGCTTGGTGGTGAAGTAGCGGTTGAAGGTGCTGCTGCCCGAAACCCAGGCGGGGTTCTCCACGCGGACATAGCCGGTGTGGTTCCATTCGCGATCGTCACCGACCTCGAAGATGCCGTCCTGATGATCGATATTGGCGCTGAGCAGGATGTGGCCGCGGCCACCGGCGAACGACTTGCCGCCCGCGATGCTCGCCGAGTAATTGCCGCCGTCGCCATAGGTGGTGATGCCGGTATCGGCCTCGATCTTCAGCCCCTCGAGCTTCTTGTTGAGGACGAAGTTGACCACGCCCGAGACCGCATCCGAGCCATAGGCCGAGGAGGCGCCGCCGGTGACGACCTCGACGCGATCGACCAGCGCCTGCGGGATCGTGTTGATGTCGACCCAGCCATAGATGGTCGAACCGACCGAGCGGCGGCCATCGAGCAGGACGAGGACGCGGCCTTCGCCGAGGTTGCGCATGTTGAGCGCGTTGATGCCCGCCGAGCCGTTCGACAGGTTCAGGCGCGAATTGGCCGGCTTGGTCGAGCCGGCGAGCTGCGGCAGCTGGTTGACGAAGTCGGCGATGTTGTTGGTCGGCGAGGTGTTCTGGATGTCCTGCTGGGTCAGCACGGTCAGCGGCGTCGGAGCCTGGAACCCGTCGCGGCGGATGCGCGAGCCGGTAACGAGGATCTCGCCCTCTTCGGCAGGTGCCGTCTGCGCCGTGGTCGCCTGCGGTTCCGGAGCCGCGGTCTGTGCCCAGGCCGGCATCGCAGTTGCAATCGCCGCGATCGCCGAGCTGCCCGCAAGTAGCTTCTTAAACGCCTTTACTTCGATCATGTCGCCAATTCCCTGATACCCGCAACTCCCGTGCGGTGAGGGAACATTAGGTACCAAGAATGTTGCGCAGCGCCATAATTTCTGTTCCCGGCGCCATAACCCGATGGCATCCGACGGGACGAGCCGGGCCTGATTCCGGCGACCCGACGGTCCCTGCACCACCCGGCCGGAAAGGAAAAGGCCGGAGCATCACTGCCCCGGCCTTCCCTGCGTGCCTCGGTCAATCGAGGATCAGAACTGCACCTGCGCCGAGACGGTGTAGGCGCGGCCGCGCGGATCGGCGACGCGCGGATCCCACGAGCTGCCGGCGCCGCTGTTGCCGTCATAGGTGATGGTGAAGGGCGGATCGGTGTTGAAGATGTTCTTCACACCCAGGCTCAGGCGATAGCCCGGTGCCAGGCCGTTGAAGCTGATCGAGGCGTTGTAGATGATGTAGTCGTCGGTGCGGACATTATAGTCCGGACGCGTGACCGTGCCCGCCGCGATGCCCGGAAGGGCGCCGTTCTTGAAGCCCTGGCGGAAGATCTGGCTGAGCGAGATCGACCACTGGTCGTTCGACCAGCTGACGAACGCGTTGTGCTTCCACTTGATGCCCAGGTCGCCGGCATAGCTGAACACGCCGATCAGGCTGGGGCCATAGGCCGAGCTGGGCGTGAGCTTCTCGCGCTTCTTGAGCAGCAGCGTGCCGTCCAGGCCGGTCGAGAACTTGCCACCCAGCGCCTCGAAGCCGCTGCGATAGGTGAATTCCAGGCCCTGGGTGCGGCGCGAACCCGCGTTGATCCAGCGGTCGTCGATCACCTGCACCGTGCCGCTCGCGTCGCGGACGAAGCGATCGGAGAACAGTGCGGCATTGTCGATCAGCTGGCGCAGCGTCAGCAGCTGGATCGTGTTGTCCACCGCGATCGACCAGAAGTCGACCGACAGGCTCATGTCCTTCATCGGCTGGAAGACCACGCCGGCGCTGAACTGCTTGGCCGTTTCCGGACGCAGGTCCGCCGTGCCGCCCGTCCAGATGTTCGGGCGGATCTGCGCGCAGGGCAGGCCGCTGCCGAAGTTGCTGGTCGGCACGCCGCCCGGGCACTTCACCGGATCGGCGATGTCCGAACCCGCATAGGGGGATTCGGTGATGCCGTTGTAGATCTGGTTGAAGGTCGGGACGCGGAAGCTGGTGTTGTACGAACCGCGGAACATCAGCTCGTTGATCGGACGGTACTTGAACGCGATCTTCGGGTTCTTGGTGCTGCCGAAGCCGGTGTAATCGTCGATGCGACCGGCCAGCGTCAGCTCGAAGCCCTTGAACAGCGGCACGAGCAATTCGGCATAGGCCGCCTTCACGTCGCGCTTCTTCGGGGTGAGCGCGTTGACGTTGTCGAACGCGGCCAGGAAGATCACCGGCGCCGCCGCGGCAGCCGCCGCCGAGCCGTTGAACTCATAGGTCTCGCGACGATAATCGACGCCCGCGGCGAGCTGGACGTCGCCACCCCAGATCGGGAAGAGCGGGCCCGAGATCGAGGCATCGGCCTGCTTCACTTCATAGCGGCCGCCATAGAGCGTCGCGCCATAGGCCGAGACCGATTCCAGCGCGGCAAGGCCGGCTGCGGTCTGGGTGAGGCTGAACGGATTGATGAGGCCGGAGTTCATCACGCCGACCAGGCCGCGCGCCTGCTGGCCGTTGATCAGGCCGGCGCCGGCAACCGCGGGTGCGTTGACGTCATAGCTGCCGTTGGCGTTGGTGCCGCGATAATAATAGCCGCTGCCGAGCACCGACGAGCTTTCGCTGCGCGCATAGGATGCGCCCGCGCGATAGTCCCAGCCGGTCCAGAGCGGGCCTTCGAAGCCGAGCGCGGCGCGGAAGGTGCTGGTGTTGGTCTTGTACTCGCGCGGACCGCAGGGGATGCAGCGCCAGCGATAGGAGATCGGCTGGCCGAAGCGCGCGTTGAGCGCCGCGATCTGCGCGGTGCGGTTCGGGTTGGTTGGGACGTCGAACGCCGAACGGATCGCGTTGAACACCGAGTCATACTGCGCCTGCGTCGCCGCATTGCGCGGATAAGCGATCGGCAGGTTGGTGGTGTTCGCGGTGAGCTGCGCGTTCGAGAAGCTCTTCGCCGAGTCCGCGTCCGATCCGGTCACTTCGAAGGCGACGATATGGTCGCCCGAGATGCGCCAGGTCGCCTTGGTGTAATAGGTCAGCGTCTGGATCGGCTGCTGGATCACCGCGGCGCGGCCCGTATCCCACGAACAGGCATATTGCGCGCTGGGCGTGTTCCACAGCTGCTCGTCATAGGCCATGCCGCCGTCGATCGAGTCACAGCCCGCGCCGCCCGGCAGGTCGAGGATGTTGATGCCGCCCGACGCGCCGTTCGCGCCGTTCGGCAGCGTCAGCGTCAGGCCGGTGAGCAGCGTGCCGCCGGCAGTGATGCTGCCCGGCTGGGTGTTCGCGCCGATATTGAATGCCGTCGCCACCGGGGTGCCGCGCGTATCGACCGAAAGGCCGCGATTGGGCTGGCTGCCGTTGACGAAGCTGCGCTCCGAACCGCGCAGCATCTTGTTCCAGCTATAGGCGACGGCGCCCATCACGTTGAAGCCGTCCTCGTCGAGGTCACCAAAGCCCGCGACGCCGCCGATGCGATAGATGTTGCCGCCACCCTGCTCGGTGGTGTCGGTGAAGCCGTTGAGGCTGAGGCCCTGGAAGTCCTTCTTGGTGATGAAGTTGATCACGCCGCCGACCGCGTCGGTGCCGTAGATCGCCGAGGCGCCGTCCTTGAGGACTTCGACGCGCTCGATCGCCGCGAACGGGATCTGGTTGACGTCGACCGCGGAGCCCGAAAGACCGTGCGCGGCGACGCGGCGGCCGTTGAGCAGCACGAGCGTGCCGCCGGCGCCCTGGCCGCGCAGGTTCGCCGCCGACAGGCCGTTGGTGCCGCGCTGCGCGCCGGTGACCACGTCGGAGTTCGAAGCGAGATTGTCCGCGCCGCTGCCGCTGGTCGTCAGGAACATCATCAGCTGCTCGGGGCTGCTGATGCCGTTGCGGGTGATTTCCTGCTGGGTGATGATCTGCAGCGGCAGCGCCGAATTGTTCGGGTCCTGCTTGATGCGCGAGCCGGTGACGATGATCTCGTTACCCTTGCTCGGCTTGCCGCTCTCGTCGGAATCCGTGGTGGGAACCGCGCCCGTTGGCGTTGCGGCTTCCTGCGTCGTGGTGTCGGTGCTCTGCGCCCAGGCCGGCATGGCGCTCGCCATGGCGGCGAACGCAACGCCCGAGACAAGAATCCTCCTGAGAGTCCTCGCTTCGATCATGTTGTCTTACCCCCTGAAACCGCGTTTCCCGCGCGGTGAGAGGGCATTAGGTATCAAGAATGCTGCGCCGCGCCATAGTTTCTGTGCACCGGGGCATAACCCAGTGGCATCAAATGAGACGTTTCTGCGGGAAAGCGTGACACGACTGCAACACAAGCGTGCTAGCGTCGCCATTGACTGCGCCGCCGCCCCGTCCGAGCTTTAGGGAAACCAGGGCGAGGGAGCCTGCATGAAGCGTTTTTATTGCCCGGTGCCGCGTGACTGAGGCGCCGAGTCCCGCTGCGGCAGCGGTCCGCCCCGGCTGGGGGCGCATGGGCCTGTACCTGCTGCTCGGCTTTGCCGCCGGCCTGCCCTTCTATCTGTTCAGCGCCACGCTTTCGCTGCGCCTCGCGCGGCACGGCGTCGACATCGTGATCATCGGCTTCTTCGCCTGGGTCTCGCTGATGTCGACGATCAAGTTCGCCTGGGCGCCGCTGCTTGAGAAATATGACGTCCCCGGCTTCGGCCGCTTCTTCGGCAAGCGTCGCGGCTGGATCATGCTGTCTCAGCTCGCGATCTTCGCCTCGACGATCGGCATGGCGTTCACTGCCTCGGACACCAATCTGCCGATGACCGCGCTGTTTGCGGTGCTGCTCGCCTTCTGGACCAGCACGCTCGAGATCGCCGCCGATGGCTGGCGCGTCGAGCTGGCACCCAATGCCGAGGAACAGGGCCCGCTCGTCGCCGCCAACCAATGGGGCTATCGCGCCTCGATGGTGATCGCCAGCGGCGGCGCGATCTTCATGGCGGCGAAGTTCGACTGGACGATCGCCTATCTGTCGGTCGCGGTGCTGGCCTTCGTGCCCTTCCCGATCCTCGCCGCGATGCGGCCCGAGGCCGAAGGCGGCGGCGGGCGCTCGGTCGCGCTGGTCACGGGCATCGTCGCCAGCGCGGTGGCGATGGTGGCGAGCATCGTCGCGGTCGGACTGGTCGGCTGGGCGCTGCTCTCGGCGATCGGTTCGGTCGGAATCAGCAACCCGGGTGTGGTGAGCTATTGGGTGTTCGCGGTCTGCCTGCTGCCCTTCATGATCCTCGGCGCCTCGGTGCCCTGGCTGAAGAAACTGCCTTGGGACGCGCCGCTGCGCCGCTCGGCCGCGGTCGGTCCCTATGTCGATGTGGCATGGCGCTATGGGCTCGTCGTGATCCCGATCCTGCTGTTCATCTCGGTCTATCGCACCGGTGACGTGATGGCGAACGCGCTCTCCCATCCGATGTTCAACCATCTCGGCTACGGGCTCGAGCAGATCAGCGTCGCCGACGGCTTCGTCGCGCTGATCGCGGGCATGCTCGGCGTGACGATGGGCGGCATCCTCGCCGCCAAGGCGCCGATGGGCTGGGCACTGGTGATCGGTGCGGTGATGTCGGCGCTGTCCAACTGGATCTTCGCCTGGCTGGCCTATCAGTCGCCGGGCGGGCCGGTGTGGTTCTCGCTGTTCGGCGTGCAGGTGACCGCCGGCGATTTCGACCTGTATCTCGCCATGGCGATCGACCAGTTCGGCCACGGCTTCGAAGGCGCGGTGTTCGTCGTCTATCTCTCGCTGCTGGTGAACCCGCGCTTCCCCAGCGCGCAGTACGCGCTGTTCTCCGGCCTCGCCTTCCTGATCCCCAGGCTGCTCGCGGGCTTGTCGGGCGTGTTCCAGAAGGCGATCGGCTATGATGGCTTCTTCATCATGGCCGGCGCGATGAGCCTCGGCGCGCTCGTGTTCCTGCCCTTCATCGTGAAGGCGAAGCCGCGCCCGGACGACACGCCCGCAGGCGCCGCGGCATGATCGAGCGCGCTTTCGCACCCGCCGCCGAGGCCGTCGCCTCGGGCCGCATCCCGGGCGCGACGCTCGGCGTGGTCGCGGCGGACGGGCGGCGCTGGGTGACGCATACCGGCATGGCAGCCCTCGTCCCCGAGCCCGAGCCGCTGACGCTCGACCACTGGTTCGACCTCGCCTCGGTCTCCAAGGTGGTGGCGACCACGACGATGATCCTCCGCCTCGCCGACGAGGGCCGGATCGATCTCGACGCCCCGCTGACCAGCGTGATCCCGGACCTCCGCCAGTACGACGTCGCCGGCGCCTATGAGCGCACGCTGACGTTCCGCGACTGCCTGGCGCACCGCACGCTCTTCCCCGCCGTCGAGCCGATCTACACCTATGGCGACGATCCGGACCGCCTCCGCGCCTTCGTGCTCCAGCGCGAGTGGAAGCATATCGCCGAGCCGGTCTATTCGGACATCAACTTCCTGCTGCTCGGCATCGCGATCGAGCGGGTGACCGGCAAACCCCTGGGCGAATGGCCGCTCGGCCCCGGCCTCAGCTACGGCCCGCCCCCCGGCCCCGCCGTCGCGACCGAGCGCTGCATGTGGCGCAACCGCGTGCTCAAGGGCGAGGTCCATGACGAGAATTGCGCGGCGATGGGCGGGCAGACCGGCCATGCCGGGCTGTTCGGCACCGTCGCCGGCGTGCTCGACTTCGCGCAAGGGGTGCTGTCCGGCAGCTTCTCGGGCGCGATGCTCGCGGCGATCCGCACCCCACAATACAGCCACCGTACCTGCGGCTGGGAACGCAAGTTCGCCGGCTGGTCGGGCGGCCAGGCCTGCTCGGACGAGACCATCGGCCACACCGGCTTCACCGGCACCGGCCTGTGGATCGACTTCGACCGCGGCCTCGCCTGGACCCTGCTCACCAACCGCGTCCACCCGACGCGCCATTTCGACAGCGGCATCTTCGTGCTGCGCCCCGCGACGGGGGATGCCGTCATCACTGCCTGGGAGGCCCTATGATCTCGCTCCTCGCTCTCGCCATCGCCCTGTCCGGGCCCGATAGCGACACGCCCACCCCCGCCGACCGGCTGGCGCATCAGCAGATGCTGGTGCTCGACACCCATCTCGACACGCCCGAGCTGTTCGAGCATCCCGGCTGGAAGTTCGACGAGTGGCACGACCGCGACTTCGACAAGAGCCAGATCGACCTGCCGCGCATGGAGCAGGGCGGCCTCGATGGCGGCTTCTTCGTGATCTACACCGGCCAGGGCCCGCTCACCCCCGAAGGCTATGCCAAGGCCCGCGACGCCGCGCTCACCCGCGAGATGTGGATCCAGCGCGTCGTGGCCGCGAACAGCGACAAGATGGAATTCGCGACCACGCCCGAGGATGCCTATCGCATCGCCAAGGCCGGCAAGCGCGTCGTCTTCCAGTCGATCGAGAACAGCTACCCGCTCGGCACCGACCTCACGCTGCTGAAGTGGTATTACGACCAGGGCGTGCGCATGGCCGGCCCGATCCACTTCCGCAACAACCAGTTCGGCGACAGCGCCACCGACAAGGTCAAGCAGTGGAACGGCCTCAGCCCGCTCGGCAAGCAATGGGTCGCCGAGATGAACCGGCTGGGCATGGTGATCGACGTCAGCCACTCGTCGGACGACGTGTTCGACCAGGCGATGGCGCTGTCCAAGACCCCGATCATCGCCTCGCACTCGGGCCCCAAGGCGATCTACAACCACCCGCGCAACCTCGACGACGATCGCATGCGCAAGCTCGCCAAGGCGGGCGGCGTGCTCCAAGTCAACAGCGTCTATCTGGTCGATGGCGACCATGACGATGCCCGCAACAAGATCTCGAACCGCCAGGACGACTGGCACGCGCTGTCGGATGCCGAGCAGAAGAAGCTGATCGCCGACAAGGCGAAGGCGGACGCGACCAACCCCTATCAGGGCGCCGATTTCGAGCTGTTCATGAAGAGCCTGCTCCACTGCATCGCCGTGATGGGCGTCGACCATGTCGGCATCGGCGCCGACTGGGACGGCGGCGGCGGCGTGCGCGGAATGGAGGACATCACCGCGCTGCCGAAGATCACCGCGCGGCTGAAGAAGGAAGGCTTCTCGGATACCGACATCGAGAAGATCTGGAGCGGCAATGTGCTCCGCGTGCTCAAGCAGGCCGAGGACTGGGCAGCGAAGAACAAGTAACCTTAGGAAACGTCATCCCCGCCTTCGCGGGGATGACGGCTTTCAGTTGGCGGAAGCCACCAGGTTCAGCGCGTCGTCCATATACTTCGTACCGCTCGCATCCTGCGGCACGTCGTTGGCGTAGAAGGCGAAGGTGTAGTTCTTCCCGCTCGCCCCGGTGAAATAGCCGGCCAGCGCGTTGGTCTGGTTGAGCGTTCCGGTCTTGGCGAACAGCCTGCCCTCCAGCGGCGTGCCCTTGAAGCGGCGGGACAGCGTGCCGTCCACGCCGGCGATCGGCAGCGTGTCGCGGAACTGCGCGCCCCAGGGCTGTGCGGCCACCCAGCGCAGCAGCAGCACCGAACCGCGCGGGCTCACCCGGTTATAGCTCGACATGCCCGATCCGTCGGAAAAGTCCCAGGCGGTACGCGGCACGCCTGCGGCGACCAGCACCTGCTCGACCTTCGCGACCCCGTCCGCGATCGAACCGCTGCCGCCGTCGAGCAGGCCGACCCGACGCAAGGTCAGCTCGGCATGAAGGTTCTGGCTGACCTTGTTGATATGCTTGAGGTCCTCGGCGAACGGCGCCGGGGTCAGCCGCGCGAGCGCGGGGATGCCGGGCACCGTGACCTCCACCGGCGGGAAGGTGCGGTTCGCACGATCATCCTGCGGGGTCAGTCGCCGATGCAGCGATTGAATCGCCCCCTTCACCTTCACCCCGCGTGCCTCGAGCAGCACCTTGAGCCGCCACGCCGCGTACTCAGCCGGATCGTCGATCCCCAGCTTCCACACCCGCGGCTTGGCGTCCGCGCCGATGGTGCCGGTGATGTGGAGCAGCTTGCTGTTGGGATCACGGTCCCAGCCCAGCTCGGTCTTGTCGCCCGGCACCGTCTTCGCCTGGTTGTCGATCGTGAAATAGGGCCAGAGCTCGACCTTCGCGGCTTCTCCGGCCTTGGCGGGCGCAACGGTGAGCTTCAGCTCGTTATCGTCGAGCGTCAGCGCCGAGATGCCGGTGCCCGACGAGCTCGGGATATTGTTCCAGCTCATCCCCGGGCTCCAGCGCTGGTCCGGGAATAGCGTGTCGTCGCCGATGATGTTGCGGACATGCTTGGTCTTCGCCGCGATCGCATCGGCCAGCGTGGCGAGGCAATCGACGGTGCAATCGTCTGCGCTCGACAGCCGCGCGTCGCCCCGCCCTTCCAGCACGACATCCTGCCCCTGCAACCGCACTGCGGTACCGGCCGCCGCATCGGGCGCGTTGATGTCGGCCAGGTTCGCGAAGGCAGCCGCCGTCGTATAGACCTTCGTATTCGACGCGGGGATGAAGCGGCCGTCCGGGTTGATCGCGATGATCTCCTTGCCGCTGTCGTCCACCACCACCAGCCCGAAGCGGGTGCCCTGCGGCGCCTCGGCCAGCTTGGCGGCGACCCGCTGCTCCAGCGTCTGCTGCGCGAGCGCGGGGGTGGCGAGCGTCAGGGCGATGCCGAGCGCGACAGGACCAAGTGCGATGTGCTTCATGCCGCAAGCGTAACCGCGCCCGTGCGGCGTGCAAACCCGCGATCATTCAGAGGCATGGCCCCGGCATAACCACCGCGCATGCCAGCATTGTACCGGCAACATGGCACCGGCACGTTCGCGTAATGAAGATGATCCGGATCACCCTCAACCTGTCCTGCGCGACGATGCTCGCAAGTGCCGCTCCCGCGCTTGCCCAGACCAACGACCTGGCCGCCGCGCTCGCCTTGCCGACTGCGAGCCAGATGGCCGGCGCCCGCGACGTGCCGCGCTTCGCCTGGGTCGAGAACCGGGCCGGCGCACGCAACCTCTGGGTGGCCGATGCCGGCCAGCAGGCGCGCCAGGTGACGGGCTATGCCGAGGATGACGGCATGATGCTCTACGACGTGGCGCTCAGCCCGGACGGCAAGCGCATCGCGTTCGTGCGCGGCGGCGATGACGAGTTCCCCGACGGCAAGATCCCCAACACCGCCTCGCTGCCCTTCACGCCAAACCAGCAGCTCTTCCTCGCCGAGGACGGCCAATCCCCGGTCGCGATTGGCGAAGGCCATATGCCCGCCTTCTCGCCCGACGGGCAGCGCATCGCCTTTACCAGGCGCGGCGAGATCTGGGTCTGGGTCGGCGGCAAGGCGGCGCGGATCGGCGCGGTCGGCGGTGGGGTCAGCGACCTGAAATGGACGCCCGACGGCAGGAAGCTGCTTTTCGTCGACAATCGCGACGGGCACGGCTTCGTCGCGCTGCTCGACGTCGATGCAGGCAAGCTGACATACATGGACCCGGCGCTCGGCTATTCGGCCGAGCCGGCGCTGTCGCCGGACGGCAGCCAGGTCGCCTATATCCAGTATCTCGATCCTCCCGCCGGCGCCGCAGCGGACGGCGGCCCCTATTGGTCAATCCGCGTTGCCGACGCCGCCACCGGCAAGGCCCGCACGGTCTGGAGCGCGCCGAAGGGCATGGGCGGCCGCTATTACGGCACCCGCCAGCACAATCTCTACTGGAGCAAGGCCGGCCAGCTGCTCTTCCCGTGGGAGCGCACCGGCTTCCTCCATGTCTATGCGATCGACGCCGCCAGGGGCGGCGAACCCAGGGAGCTGACTCCGGGCAAGTTCGAGGTCGAGACCTTCCTCCTCGGCGCCGACGGTGTCGTCACCTTCGCCGCCAATGCCGATGAGGCCGATCGCCGCCATTTCTGGCAGGTGCCGGCCAGCGGTGGCGCGGCGAAGCGGGTTACCCAGGGCAAGGGCAGCGAGAGCTTGCCCCTGTTCGGCGGCGGCCAGCTTGCCGGCATCGCGGCCGATGCCAGCCACACGGCGCATCCGGTCCTCGCAAGGGGGCTAACGCCGCTGGGCGAGGTCGCCGAGCTGAAGGGCGCAATCACGCCCGAGGCGGTGACCTACACGGCCGAGGACGGCGTGACCGTCCATGCCCAGCTGTTCCGCGGCCAGGGCAAGGGCAGGCATCCCGCGCTGATCTTCGTCCATGGCGGCCCGCGCCGCCAGATGCTGCTCGGCTTCCATCACGGCCAATATTATTCGAACGCCTATGTGATGAACCAGGTGCTGGCGGCGAAGGGCTATACCGTGCTGTCGGTCAATTATCGCAGCGGCACCGGCTATGGCCAGGCGTTCCGCGAAGCCCCCGGCATCGCCCGCGACGGCGCCACCGAATATCGCGACGTGCTCGCCGGCGGGCGCTGGCTCGCGGCGCAGAAGGATGTCGAGGCCGACAGGATCGGCATCTGGGGTGGCAGCTGGGGCGGCTATCTCACCGCCCTCGCCCTCGCCCGCAACAGTGACCTGTTCAAGGCGGGCGCCGACTTCCATGGCGTCCACACCCTGCTGCGCAATGTCGATGGCAATCTCTCGCCCGATGCGCAGGTCGCGGCGCGCCAGAAGCAATGGGAGAGCTCGCCCATGGGTTCGATCGCGACCTGGCGCTCGCCGGTGCTGCTCGTGCACGGCGACGATGACCGCAATGTCGATTTCGCCCAGTCGCTGCTGCTCGCCCGCGAGCTGGCGGCGCGCGGCATCCCGCATGAGGAGCTCGTATTCCCCAATGAACGCCACGAATTCTTCCGCAATGCAGACTGGCTCGCCGCCTATGGCCGCACCATCTCCTTCTTCGACGCGCATCTGAAATGAGGGTGATCATGGCAGCGGCGGCACTGGTCGGAGCGGGCACTGCCCAGGCACAGACGCAGGAGCGCGCGACGCTGATCCACGGCGCCCGGGTGTTCGACGGCACCGGCGGCAAGGCGAAGCTGAGCGACGTGCTGATCGAGGGTGACCGGATCGTGCGCGTCGGCAGGAAGCTGCGCGTGCCCGAAGGCACCGAGGTGATCGACGCGACCGGGCTGACGCTGATCCCCGGTCTGCACGACCTCCACATCCACACAAGGCGCGAGGCCTTTACCGACGCCGCGTCGCTGCACCGTTTCTACGCGCCGTACCTGCGCGCGGGCGTGACCAGCATCAACGAATTCTCTGTCTCGGGCGAGATGATGGCCGGCATCCGCGCGCTCCGCGCCGATACGCCGCGCCTGACGCTGGCGGTGCGATTGGGCGTGCCTGACGGGCATGGCACCGAGAGCCAGTTCACCAATGCGATCACGCTCCAGGTCACCAGTCCGGAGGAGGCGCATGCGGCAATGGCCAGGGCGCTGCCCTACAAGCCGGACATGGTGAAGGTGTTCGCCGATGGCTGGCGCTATGGCGATCCCGCCCGCCCCGACAAGCCGAGCATCGACGAGCCGACCCTGGCGGCGATCGTCGCGGATGCGCACAAGGCGGGCATCAAGGTGATGACCCACACCGTCACGCTCGAAGGCGCCAAGATCGCAGCGCGCGCGGGCGTGGACTCGCTGGCCCACGGCGTCGGCGATGCGCTGGTCGACAATGAGCTGATCGGCCTGATGAAGAAGCACCACATGGCCTATGTCGCGACGCTCGCGACCTATGAGCCGCTCGAGGCGCGCGTGCTGGCGCCCGAGGAACTGGCCCTGCTCACGCCCGAGCAGCAGGCACGCGAGACCGCCCGGCTGGCCAAGGGCGAGGCAATCGCTCCCTATGACAGCAAGCGCTGGGAGATCATGCGCGAGAATATCCGCCGGCTCCAGGTCGCCCGGATCCGCATCGGTGTGGGCACCGATACCGGCATCGAGGGCGTCTATCCCGGCTTCGGCGCACTGCGCGAGATGCGCATCCTCACCGAACTGGGCTTCACCCCCGCCGAGGCGATCGAGGCAGGCACCAAGGTCAGCGCCGAGATCATGGGCCGCAAGGACGAAGGCGTGATCCGCAAGGGCGCCCGCGCCGACCTCGTCTTGGTCGCCGGCGCGCCGGATGTGACGTTCCGGGACCTGTACGCGGTCAAGCGGGTCTGGGTTGGCGGGCGTGAGGTTTCGCTGGCGGACTGATCTCCCTCTCCCGCCTGCGGGAGAGGGCTGAACTTGCAATGTAGGATTTCGCCTGCTCGGCTCCCACAGCCGGGGTTACCTCCAGCCGCTCTTTGACCCCGCAGGAAAAATAGGATCACGCGCACGCAACAATGTTGCGAGATGCGGCGCATACCCGAGGAAACAGGGAAAATTTCGGGCCGGAAAACCCGCTCTTGGCCTGTCCTTCGTGTACTTTGACGGGTCGCACCCGCATCCCGTGTAGGACCGCCGTCCTCCCCGCCCGCGCGGGAATGACGATAAAAGGCTCAGGCCATATCGGGCGCGCGATAGACCTCTTCGTCCAGCTCCCCTTCCCAGCGCGCGACCAGCGTCGCGACGGTCAGGTTCGCCGAGGCGCTCGGCACGGTGCGGGTCATGTCGAGCAGCCGGTCGAACGGCAGCACGAAGCCGACCACGAGCGCAGTCTGTTCCGGCGAGACGCCCACCGCGCTCAGCACCGCCGCCAGCATGAACAGCGAGGCCGAGGGCACCGGCGCGGTGCCGAACGCCGCCAGCGCGCCGGTCAGCAGCACGGTGGCATAGACGGTCGGGGTCAGGTGAACGCCGAATGCCTGGAGCGCGAACATGCTCAGCAGGCCGACATACATCGCCGTGCCGTCCTTGCCGATGCTCGCGCCAAGCGGCAGCACGGTCGAGAAGACCGGGCGGCCGATGCCGAGATTCTGCTCGGAGACGCGCATCGCCACCGGCAACGTCGCGCCGCTGGACGCCGTCGAGAAGGCCACCGCCAGCGCATCCACGATGCCGCGGAAGAAGGGCAGTAGCGGCAGTTTCGCGACGAAGCGCAGCAGCAGGCTGTGCACCACCAGCATCTGGATCAGCGAGCCGAGCACCACCGCCAGCGCCAGCCAGCCGACATGGACGAACACCGCCGCGCCATTGGCGGCCACCGCATTGGCGATCAGCGCGAACACGCCGAAGGGCGTCGCTTCCATGACGATACCGACGACGCGGAGCAGCACTGCGGACGTCGATTGCAGCAGATTGGCGAAGGGCTTGCCGGGCTCGCCGGCCACCACGGTGCCGCAGCCGATCAGGATCGAAGTGAAGATCAGCGCCAGCATATCGCCCTTGGCCAACGCGTCGAAGATGTTGGTGGGGATGATGTTGATCAGCTGCTCATAGGGCGTAACCGGCTTGCCGAGTACATGTGCCTCGGCCGTACCGAGCGGCGCGCCCACGCCCGGCTGGACGATCGCGGCGACCAGCATGCCGACCGAGACGGCGATGAAGGTGGTCAGTGCGAACATGCCCACCGTCCGCCCGCCCAGGCTCCCCAGCCGCTTCGGATCGGCGAGCGAGGTGATGCCCGAGGCGATGGTGACCAGCACGATCGGCGCGACCAGCATGCGGATCGCCCGGACGAACAGGTCGCCGATGAACTGGAGATAGGGAGCCCCCTGCGGCAGCACCAGCGCGAAGACCACGCCGAGGACGAGAAAGGCGAGGACGCGCTTCCACAGCGCCGTGCCGAACCACCAGGCCATCAGTTGCAGCTCCCCGCGCTCGGCTTGTGGGCAATGGAACGTCCGGCCGCCTTGCCGGTCATCGCCCCCTTGTCGACCGCGACCACGCCGTTGACCACCACGGTCCGCACACCGGCCGCGAGCAGCGCCGGCTGCTCATAAGTGGCGCGCGATGCATAGGTCCTGGGATCGAACACCACGACATCGGCATAGGCGCCGCCGCGCAGATGCCCGCGCCCGGTGAGCCCGAAGGTGTCGGCGGTCAGCGACGAGCTGCGCTCGATGAACTGGCGCAGCGTGATGACATGGTCGGTCTTGACGTACTTGTCGTACTTGCGGGCGAACGAGCCATAGACGCGCGGATGGCCGCCCGAGGCATCCGACCCGGTCATCACCCAGGGCTGCTGCATGAAGGCGGCGATATCGGCCTCGCTCTGGTTGAACGAGACGGTGCCGGGATCACCGATGCGGATCACCGCGATCGCGGCATCGACCGGCGCCAGGTTCATTTCCTTGGCGACTGCATCGAGATAGCGGTTCTTGTACTTGCCCTCGACGATCAGCAGCTTGTCCGCCCCGCCGCGCTTGCGGAGGTTCTCGACCATGCCGGCATGCATCTTCTCGGCAAGCGACGGATCGTCGAAGCGCTTGAGCAACGCCGGACGGCCGCCATCCTGCGCCCAGAGCGGCACCAGCGAAGCGACCAGGCTCGTGCCCGATGCCGACCAGGGATACTGGTTCGCCGTCACCTTCTCGCCGCGGGCACGCGCCGCGTTGATCGTCGCGATGATCTTCGGCGCGTCGCCCTGCACGTCGACGCCGAGCGCCTTGATATGGCTGATATGCGCGGGCAGCCCGCCCTCGCGGCCGATGCGGATCGCTTCGTCGATCGCCGCGACCAGGCCAACAGTGTAGCTGCTCTCGTCGCGGATATGGCTGTCATAGCTGCCGCCGCGCTTGCCGGCTTCCTTGGCCAGCTCGATGACTTCCTCGGTCTTGGCGAAGCTCTGCGGCGCGTAGAACAGACCAGTCGAGAGACCAAGCGCGCCCTGGCACATCGCCGAGGCGACCAGCCCCTTCATCCTGGCCAGCTCTTCCGGCGTCGGTGCGCGATTGTCCTCGCCCACCACCTTCTCGCGGATCGCACCGAAGCCGACCCAGGCGGCATAGTTGATGCCCACCGGCCTGGCCTTGGCGCTGCCCAACACCCTGGCGACATCGGGATCGCCCCCGCCGTCATTGCCGATGAAGGCGGTGGTGACGCCCTGCATCAGAAAGGCCGGGACCAGCCGCTTGGCCTGGTCGTCCGAGGCGAGATCGCCGCCCATATGGGTGTGCGGATCGATGAAGCCGGGCGCAACGATCATGCCCTTGGCATCGATGATCCGCGTGGCGATGACGTTCGCGTGCTTGCTCACCGAGACGATCGCATCGCCCCGGATCGCCACGTCCCCGACGAACGGCGCATCCGAGCCGGTGTAGATCGTGCCGCCCCGGATCAGCAGGTCGACCTTCTGCGGCGGGAGCGGCGCGGCGGCGGCTCCCAATGAGACAGCGGCAATACCCAGCAGCAGCGCGACCTTCATGGCGTTCCCCAAAATCCTTTGACGGGCGGATAGAGCGTGCCGTCCCGATCCTCGACGCCGCCCGGATGATCCTTGGCGAGCCAGAGGGGACCGTCAAGGTCGGCGAAATCGGACATGCGGGCGATGTGCAGCGCCGCGGCGATCGACAGCGACGAGCTGACCATGCAGCCGGTCATCAGCCCCAGCCCCCGCGCACGGGCAGCCTGGGCGAGGCGCAGCCCCTCGGTGAGGCCGCCCGACTTGTCGAGCTTGACGTTCACCACCTCATAGCGGCGCGCGACCAGGTCCAGCTCCGTGCTGGTGTGGATCGATTCATCCGCAGCGATCGGCACGCGGTGCTGGAACGTCTCGAGGCAGGCATCGATCTCGGCGGAGACGGGCTGCTCGAGCAGATCAACCCGCAGCTCCGCCAGCACCGGCTGCATCGCCTCGACCAGCCGGGCGTCCCAGCTCTCATTGGGGTCGACGATCAGCTTCGAATCGGGCGCGGCGTTGCGGACCGCGCGAATCTGCGCATCGGGCAGGCGCCCATCGACCTTTACCTTGAGCAAAGGCGCGGCAGCGGCACGGCGCGCGGCGACGCCCATCATCATCGGCGTGTCGATCACGATGGTGAGCGCGCTGGCCAGCGGCCCCGGCTCGGGCGCACCGATCAGCTCGGCAACGCTCCTGCCCGCCTCCCGCGCCTCAAGATCCCACAGCGCGCAGTCCACTGCATTGCGGGCGGCGCCGGCCGGCAGCAGCGACAGCAGCTCCTCGCGCCCCGCGCCGGCCTCGATCGCCGGGCGGATGCCCTCGATCGCCTCCAGAGCGCTCTCGACGCTCTCGCCATATCGGGCATAGGGCACGCCCTCGCCCCGCCCTTCCAGCGCCCCCGCGCGGATCGTGACCGTGACCATATCGGCCTCGGTCTTCACCCCGCGCGAGATGCGGAAAGGCCTGGTCAGGAGGAAGCGGTCGTGACGGGCCGCGAGACTTCGGTGCATAGCAACTCGTCGATGATCGCCTCGACCCCGAAGGCGATCGGATCGGTGCAGGGAAGTCCAAGCTCGGCCTCGATCCGCCGGCACAAAGCCTCGGCCTCGACCTTCTCCATGCGGGAAGTGTTGAGGCAGACGCCGACGGCGCGAACGTTCGGGCTGGTCAGGCGCGCAGTCTGGAGGTTGGCCTCCAGGCACTCCTTCAGCCCCGGCAGCGCACGGCCCGGAATGCCGCGCATATGGCTGCGGCTCGGATCGTGGCAGAGGATCAGCGCCTCGGGCTGGGCGCCGTGGAGCAGGCCGGTCGAGACGCCGGCGAAGCTCGGGTGGAACAGCGAGCCCTGGCCCTCGATCACGTCCCAGCCGCCATCGGTGCGCTCGGGCGCCAGCGCCTCGATCCCGCCCGAGATGAAATCGGCGACGACAGCGTCGATCGGCACGCCCGAGCCGGCAATCAGGATGCCGGTCTGGCCCGTCGCGCGGAAATCGGCCTTCTCGCCCCGCGCCTTGAGCGCATCGGCGATGGCGATCGTGGTGTACATCTTGCCGACCGAGCAATCGGTGCCGACGGTGAGGATGCGGCGGCCGGCGCGGGCATAGCCATTGCCCACCTTCATATCCGCCGGCGGATCGCGCACGTCGAACAGCTGCAGGTTCTTCTCCCGGGCCAGCGCGGCCAGCTCGGACACGTCGCGCAGCCGCTGGTGGAGACCGGCGGCGATGTTCATGCCCGCATTGAGCGCGGCCATCGCATCACCGACCAGGTCACCGCCCATGACGCCGCCCGAATTGGCGATGCCGAGCACGAGCGTCTTCGCCCCCGCCGCAGCGCCTTCTTCGATGGTCATGCGCGGCAGGCCGAGCGTGAGGGTGGAATCGTCGTGGCGGAACTCACCCACGCAATCCGGCCGCCGGAATTCGGCGAGGCCGCGCGAGGTCTTGATGCCTACGAAGTCGGTGCTGTGACCGAGGTAAAGGAGGTAAGGTGCCGGTATCATTGGGTGATAACGCTATCGCTCCGCATCCGGCACCGCGCATAGCGAGTCGGCGCCTCGGCATAGCCAGCCGTTATGGCAGCCTAAGGGCTTGCCCTTAGGCGTCGATCACCTTGGCCAGCGTCTTGAGGAAATCGGTGGCCAGCGCCGTCGGCGGGCGGTTGAGCAGGAACATCGCATGGACGTCGAAAGTGAGCTGGGGCTTGAGCGGCCGCATCGACAGGCCGGGGACGAGCGAGGCCTGGGCGGTGAAGCTGTCGACCACCGTCATGCCCACACCCTGCGCGACCAGCGCGGTGGCGATGTAGAAGGTTCGCGCCGAGATCACCTCGTCGAGATCAAGCTCGAGCCGCGCGCATTCCTGGCTGAACAGCTGGCCGATCGGGCCCGAATTGGCGAGGCTGATGAACGGGCGGCCACGGAGCCGCTCCAGCTCGATGCGCGGCGGCGCGTCGGGCATGTCCTCCTCGCGGTAGAGCACCACCAGTTCACCCTCGCCCAGCCAGCGATGGCCGATCGGCGCGGCGTGCGGCACTTCATACGCGATCGCGACATCGGTCTCGCGCTCGTAGAGCTTGCGGAGAAGGTCGTCGTGATGGACGGTCTGCAGGTCGAAGCGCACGCCCTCATGGTTGCGCATGAAGCGCGACACCGCGGTGGGCAGCGCGTTGAGCGCCAGGCTGGGCAGCGCCGAGACCTTGAGCATGCCGCCCGCACCACGCTTCAGGTTCCGCCCCGCTTCACGCAGCGCATAGACGCGGTCCTGGATCTCCGAGACTTCGGTGAACAGCGTGTGCGCGTCCTCGGTGGGGACGAGCCGGCCATTGGTGCGGTGGAAGAGCTGGAAGCCGAGCAGACTCTCGGCATGCCGCAGCATCTTCGACACCGAAGGCTGCGAGACGTTGAGCGCGCGCGCCGCCCCGCTCACCGAGCCGTTGACATATACCGCGTGAAAGATCTCGATGTGGCGCAAGTTCATTGCGCGCAAACTATAGTGGTTTGGGAAAAGGGAAAGGCCCCGCTGCCTCCCCTCCCTGGAAGGGTGAATTTCAGCCCCCCGGCGTGAACTCCGCGACCAGGTCGTAGCGATCGCCCGGGAAGGTCTGGCGAACGAAGGTCACCGCTCTGCCCGTGCGCCAGGTCCAGCGCTCCACCTGCAGGCAGGCGCTATGCGTATCGAGCTTGAGCCGCTTTGCCAGCGCGCCGCCCGCGGAGACGGCGCGGATGCGGTGGCGCGCGTCGGTCCAGGGTACGTGGTGGAGCAGCCAGGAGCCCGGCGCCTCGGTTTCGAAGGTATCGGCGCGCGGCACCGGCACCGTGTCGAGCGCGATCAGCCGGCGTTCGAGCGCGAAGGGCTGGCCACCGGCGAAATGCACGCCCTCGATCAGCAGGGCCGGCGCCGGGATGCCGGAGACTTCGATGTCGGGATCGCGATTGACCACACGGCAGGTGTCAAGCTCCCAGCCATAGGCTTCGCCGCGCGCTTCGATCAGCTGGGCGAGATCGGGCACCTCGAGCACCGCGGCATGGACCTTGGGCTGGGCGACGAACGAGCCGACCTTGCGGCGGCGCTCGATCAGCCCGGCATGGGCGAGCCGCTCCAGCGCCTTGCTCACCGTGGCGCGGGCACAGCCATAATGGGCGACCAGTTCATGCTCGAACGGGATGCGATCGCCGGGACGCAGCTCGCCCGAGCGGATGCGATCCTCGATGTCCGAGCGGATGCGTTCCTGGAGCGTCACCCGAGCAGGCGCTCCAGGGTTTTATAATAATGATTAGCAATAACCTCGCTCGCGCGATGCCTGCCGCGAACGACTTGCAGCTGGCCGGCACGCCAGACGCAGTCGATCGCGCCGGCGCGGCCGGCGAAGATCCAGCGATCGAGGAAGGTGCTGGCGGTGGCGCCGGCGAAGCTCGGATGGTCCATGTTCAGGCTCAGGATATCGGCAGGCGCGCCGTGCGCAATCCCGGTTGCGACGCCCAGCGCCTGGCCGGCGCCGGTAAGCGCCGCGTTGAACAGGGTTTCGCCGACCGAAGCGCCTTCGGGCGAGAGGATCGCGCGGCGGCGCAGTGAAAGGCGCTGCGAATATTCGATTGAGCGGAGTTCGTACGCGGCGTCGATCTGGATGTTGGAATCGGTGCCGGTGGCGATGCGCCCGCCGGCGGCCAGATAGCGCTCGGCCGGGAAGATGCCGTCGCCGAGGTTGGCTTCGGTGACCGGGCACAGGCCGGCGACCGCGCCGGAGCCGGCGAGGCGATCGGTCTCGGAGTCATTGAGGTGCGTGGCGTGGATCAGCGTCCAGCGCGAATCGACCCCGGCATTGTGGAGCAGCCACTCGACGGGGCGCGCGCCGCTCCACTGCTCGCACGCCTCGACTTCCTTGACCTGCTCGGCGGCGTGGATGTGGATCGGGCCGTCGGTCAGCGCGGTGACCGCGGCCAGTTCCTCGGGCGTGACCGCGCGCAGCGAATGCGGTGCGACGCCGAGCACGGCATCGGCGGGGAGCTTTGCGCGGCTCGCCTCGACCAGCCGGGCGAAGCTGTCGATATCCGAGAGGAAGCGGCGCTGGCCGGGCTTGGGCAGGCGGCCGCCGAAATCGCTGTGCGCGTAGAAGACGGGAAGCAGGGTCAGGCCGATGCCGGTCTGCTCGGCGGCGCTAATGATTGCCGCTGCCGTCTCGGCCGGGTCGGCATAGCGGCCACCGTCCACGTCGTTGTGGAGATAATGGAACTCGCCGACACGAGTATAGCCGGTCTCGAGCATCTCGACATAGGCCTGGGCCGTGATCGCGGCGATGTCGTCGGGCGTGAGCCGGTCGAGGAACCGGTACATGATCTCCCGCCAGCTCCAGAAATCATCGTCGGGCCGGCCGCGACGCTCGCTCAGCCCGGCCATACCGCGCTGGAAGCCGTGGCTGTGGACATTGCCGAGGCCGGGAATCGCGACGCGGTGGCGCTCGGCATCGGGCGCGGGATCGCTGCCGGCAAGGACGTCGGCGATCCGCCCTTCGGCGATGCGCAGCGTGACCCGCTCGGCCCAGCCGGTGGGGAGCAACGCGGTTTCGAACCAGAGATTCATCCAGGGCCTCCTGCGCATTATGTCTAGACATAACTCAAGCCACAGGCAAGGATGCGCGCATGGATCGACTCTGGACCAACGCACGGATCGCGACGATGGCGGGGCCTGGCCTCGGCATGATCGAGCATGGCGCGGTCGCGGCCCGGGGCGGGCGGATCGCCTGGGTCGGCCCCGTGGGCGAGGCGCCGGCCGCGGCCGAGACGATCGACTGCGAGGGCCGCTGGATCACCCCGGGCCTGGTCGATTGCCACACCCACCTCATCCATGGCGGCGACCGCGCGCACGAGTTCGAACTGCGCCTGCAGGGCGCCAGCTATGAGGAGATCGCCCGCGCCGGCGGCGGGATCGTCTCGACGATGCGCGCCACCCGCAAAGCCGGCGAGGCCGAACTCGTCGCCAGCGCCCTGCCACGGCTCGACGCGCTGATCGCCGAGGGCGCAACCACGGTCGAGGTGAAGTCGGGCTATGGCCTGTCGCTGGACGACGAGCTGAAGATGCTGCGCGCTGCCCAGGCACTGGGTCGCGAACGCCCGGTGCGGATCGCGACGACCTTCCTCGGCGCGCATGCCCTGCCGCCCGAATATGCCGACGACCGCGCCGGCTATATCGATCTCATCTGCGAAGAGATGATCCCGGCACTGGGCAGTCTGGCCGATGCGGTGGACGCGTTCTGCGAGGGGATCGGCTTCACCCCCGACGAAACCCGGCGCGTGTTCGAGACCGCAAAGGCGCACGGCCTGCGCGTGAAGCTCCACGCCGAGCAGCTCTCCAACCAGCATGGCGCGGCGCTGGCGGCTTCATACAGCGCGCTTTCGGCCGATCATCTCGAATATCTCGATGAGGCCGGTATCGCGGCGATGGCGAAGTCCGGCACGGTCGCGACATTGCTTCCCGGCGCCTATTACTTCGTCCGCGAGACAAAGCTGCCGCCGATCCAGGCGCTGCGCGACGCCGGCGTGACGATTGCACTGGCGACCGACTGCAATCCGGGCACCTCGCCGCTCACCAGCCTGCTGCTCGTCATGAACATGGGCGCGACGCTGTTCCGCCTCACTGTCGAGGAATGCCTGGCCGGTGTCACCCGCGAGGCGGCACGGGCGCTGGGGCTGCAAACCGAAATCGGCACGATCGAACCCGGCAAGTTCTGTGACCTCGCGATCTGGGACATCGAGCGGCCGGCCGAGCTTGTCTATCGCATGGGGCTGAACCCGCTCCATGCCCGAGTCTTCAAAGGTATCTGGAAGGGTGTATGACCGAAATCCTGCTGATCCCCGGCGACGTGCAGCTGGCCGAGTGGCGCGCGATCTGGCGCGGCGCGGTGCCGAGGCTCGACCCCGCCAGCGCGCCGCGCATCGCCGAGAGCGCGGCCGCGGTCGCCCGCATCCTCGCGCATGGCGCGCCGGTCTATGGGATCAACACCGGCTTCGGAAAGCTCGCCAGCGTCAAGATCGAAGCCGAGGACCTCGCCACGCTCCAGCGCAATATCGTGCTGAGCCACGCCGCCGGCATCGGCGCGCCCTCCCCCGCCCCGATCGTGCGGCTGATGATGGCACTCAAGCTCGCCAGCCTCGCCCAGGGTGCCTCGGGCGTGCAGCCCCCCACCGTCGCGCTGCTCGAGGCGATGCTCGCCAAGGGCCTCACCCCTGTGGTGCCGAGCCAGGGATCGGTCGGCGCCAGCGGCGACCTCGCCCCGCTTTCGCACATGGCCGCGACGATGATCGGCGTCGGCTCGATCGAAATCGATGGCCGCGTGCTCACCGCCGAGCAGGCGCTGGCCGAAGCAGGCCTCGCCCCGGTGACGCTCGGCCCCAAGGAGGGCCTGGCCCTTCTCAACGGCACCCAATTCTCCACCGCCAATGCGCTTGCCGGCCTGTTCGAGACCGAGACGCTGTTCCAGGCGGCGCTGGTCACCGGCGCGCTCTCGACTGAGGCGGCCAAGGGCACCGATGCGCCCTTCGATCCACGCATCCACCAGCTGCGCCGCCATCCCGGCCAGATCGCCGTGGGCGAGACGCTGCGCACGCTGATGGCCGGCTCCGCGATCCGCGCCTCGCACCGCGACGACGATCCGCGCGTGCAGGATCCCTATTGCCTGCGCTGCCAGCCGCAGGTGATGGGCGCGGTGCTCGACCTGCTCCGCCAAGCCGGCACCACGCTCGAGACCGAGGCGAACGGCGTCAGCGACAATCCGCTGATCTTCCCCGAGACCGACGAAGCGCTGTCCGGCGGCAATTTCCACGCCGAGCCCGTCGCCTTCGCCGCGGACATGATCGCGCTGGCGATCTGCGAGATCGGCTCGATCGCCGAGCGCCGCATCGCGATGCTGGTCGACCCCGCGCTCTCCAACCTGCCCGCCTTCCTGACTCCCCAGCCCGGGCTCAACTCGGGCTTCATGATCCCCCAGGTGACCGCTGCCGCTCTCGTCTCCGAGAACAAGCAGCGCGCCACGCCGGCGAGCGTCGATTCGATCCCGACCTCGGCCAATCAGGAAGACCATGTCTCGATGGCCGCGCACGGTGCCCGGCGCCTGCTCGACATGGCGGCGAACTGTGCCGGGGTGATCGGCATCGAGCTGCTCGCTGCCGCGCAGGGCTGCGACTTCCATGCCGGCCTCACCTCCTCGGAAGCGCTGGAACGCGTCCGCGCCCGGCTGCGCAGCGAGGTGCCAACGCTCGACCATGACCGGCATTTCCACCCCGACATCGAAGCCGCCACCGCACTGGTCCGCGCCGGCGCGGTCGCCAAGGCAGCGGCGATCGCGCTGCCGGGGGTCGCATGAGTTGGCTGCAAGTCCGTCGCGGCGAGGCGCCGCTGATCGTCGCCTTTCCGCACACCGGCACCGACCTTGCCGATGTCGAGGCGCAGTTCGTCTCGCCCTGGCTGGCGCGCAAGGACGCGGATTGGTGGATCGACCAGCTCTATGACTTCGCCGCCGGACTGGGTGCGACGACAATCCGCACCACGCTCTCCCGCAGCGTGATCGACGTGAACCGTGATCCCTCGGGCGCCTCGCTCTATCCGGGCATGGCGACGACCGAGCTTTGCCCCACCACGACCTTCGACAACGAACCGCTCTATCGGGACGGCAATCCCGGTACGGACGAGATTGCCCGGCGCCGCGCTGCGTATTTCGATCCCTATCATGCCGCGATCGAAGCGGAGATCGCTCGCCTACGCGCAACCCACCCCGGGATCGTCCTCTACGACGCCCATTCGATCCGCAGCCATGTCCCGCGCCTGTTCGACGGCGAGCTGCCCCAGTTCAACATCGGCACCAATGGCGGCACCACCTGCGCGCCGGCTCTGCGCGAAGCCGTTGAAGCCGCGTGCGCAGCAACACCGTGGAGCCAGGTGACCGACGGCCGCTTCCGCGGGGGCTGGACCACCCGCCACTATGGCCGGCCCGAACAGGGGGTCCACGCGATCCAGATGGAGCTGGCCTGCCGCGGCTATATCGACGAGCCCGCCCGCTTCGACGAATCGCACTGGCCGACGCCCTATGACCAGTCCCGGGGGGGGGCGGGGGGGGGGGGGCGGCGGGC
>NZ_JASATQ010000035.1:0-52016 GCF_038440415.1 Sphingomonas sp. OTU376
CCCCGCCCCCGCTCTCCCACCCCCCCGCCGGCCTCCCCCCCGGCCCCCCCCCCCCCCCCCCGGGGAAGCGAAGTACGCGTCGCATGACTCCCCCAAAACCACCCCTTGACCCTGACATGATGTCAACCTCTACATAGCCCGGCATCGGAGGATCGTCATGCCAAGCCACACCCACCACGATGCCAGCCACGACCATCAGCACCACGCCTGTTGCGGCAGCGCCCACGCCCAGGCCGACACCGTGAAGGACCCGGTCTGCGGCATGACCGTCGATCCCGAAACCACCCCGCACCACGCTTTCCACCACGACGCGGAATTCCATTTCTGCAGCGCCGGCTGCCGCTCGAAGTTCCTCGCCGATCCCGAGCGCTACCTTTCTCCCCAACCGCAACCGGAAGCCCCGGCCGGCACGATCTACACCTGCCCGATGCACCCCGAGATCCGCCAGGTCGGCCCCGGCTCCTGCCCGATCTGCGGCATGGCGCTCGAGCCGGAGACGATCACGCTCGACAGCGGCCCCAATCCCGAGCTGGCCGACATGACCCGGCGCTTCTGGTTCGGCCTCGCGCTCGCCCTCCCCGTCTTCGTCCTCGAAATGGGCGGCCATTTGTTCGGCCTGACCATGGCGATCGGCCAGCAGCTGTCCAACTGGATCCAGTTCGCCCTCGCCACTCCGGTCGTGCTCTGGGCGGGCTGGCCCTTCTTCGAGCGCGGCTGGGCCTCGCTCCGCACGCGCAACCTCAACATGTTCACCCTGATCGCGATGGGGGTGAGCGTCGCCTATGCCTATAGCGTCGTGGCGGTGCTGGCCCCCGGCATCTTCCCCGACGCGTTCCGCGGGCATGATGGCGCCGTCCCGGTCTATTTCGAGGCCGCCGCGGTCATCACCGTCCTCGTCCTGCTCGGCCAGGTGCTGGAACTGCGCGCCCGCGACCGCACCTCGGGCGCGATCAAGGCTTTGCTCGATCTCGCCCCGCGCACCGCGCGCCGCCTCCGCGACGATGGCAGCGACGAGGAAGTCACGCTCGACCTGATCCAGGTCGGCGACCGGCTCCGCGTCCGCCCCGGCGAGAAGGTGCCGGTCGATGGCGAACTGCTCGAAGGCCGCGTCGCGATCGATGAATCGCTGGTCACCGGCGAGTCGATGCCCGTCACCAAGGAGCCCGGCGCCCAGATTATCGCAGGCTCGCTCAACACCACCGGCGCCTTCGTCATGCGCGCCGACAAGGTGGGTGCCGACACCCTCCTCGCCCGCATCGTCCAGATGGTCGCCGAGGCGCAGCGCAGCCGCGCGCCGATCCAGCGCATGGCCGACAAGGTCTCGGCCTGGTTCGTCCCCACCGTCATCGCCGTAGCCCTCGCCGCCGCGCTCGCCTGGGCGCTGGTCGGCCCCGAGCCGCGCTTCGCCTATGCGCTGGTCGCCGCCGTCTCGGTCCTCATCATCGCCTGCCCCTGCGCGCTCGGTCTCGCCACCCCGATGTCGATCATGGTCGGCGTCGGTCGCGGCGCCCAGGCCGGCGTACTCATCAAGAATGCCGAAGCGCTGGAGCGGTTCGAGAAGATCGACACGCTGATCGTCGACAAGACCGGCACCCTCACCGAAGGCCGCCCGGCAGTCACGCTGGTCCGCCCCGCCCCCGGCCAGGACGAAGCCGAGCTGCTCCGCCTCGCCGCCAGCGTCGAGCGCGCCAGCCAGCATCCGCTCGGCGAAGCGATCGTTCGCGCCGCCGCCGATCGCGGGCTGGCGCTCGCCGAAGTCACCGATTTCGACGCCCCGATCGGTCGCGGCGTAACCGGCACGATCGAGGGCCGCGCGCTCCTGCTCGGCGGCCCGCGCCTGATGCGCGAGAATGGCGTCGACCTCGCCACCCTCGCCGATCCGGCCGAAGCGCTGCGCGGCGAAGGCGGCACCGCGATCTTCGTGGTGATCGACGGAGCGCTCGCCGGCCTCATCGGCGTCTCCGATCCGATCAAGGCCAGCACCCCCGAAGCGGTCCGCGCCCTCAAGGCCGAGGGCATCCGCGTCGTCATGCTGACCGGCGACAACCGCACCACCGCGCTGGCGGTAGCGGCAAGGATCGGCATCGACGAGGTCGAGGCCGAAGTCCTGCCCGAGGACAAGGCGGCAGTCGTCCAGAAGCTGCGGGCGGAAGGCCGCGCCGTCGCGATGGCCGGCGACGGCGTGAACGACGCCCCCGCGCTCGCCGCCGCCGAAGTCGGCGTGGCGATGGGCGCAGGTTCGGACGTCGCGATCGAGAGCGCGGGGGTTACCCTGCTTCAGGGCGACCTGAACGGTCTGGTCCGCGCCCGCCGCCTGTCGCGCGCGGTGATGCGCAACATCCGCCAGAACCTCGTGTTCGCCTTCGCGTACAATGTCGCGGGCGTGCCGATCGCGGCGGGGCTGCTCTATCCGTTCACCGGCATCCTGCTCTCGCCGGCGATCGCGGCGCTGGCGATGGCGCTCTCTTCCGTGAGCGTCATCAGCAACGCGCTCCGTCTCCGTCTGGTCCATTTGTAACGCGAAGGAGTGCACGATGAACATCGGCCAGGCCGCGCAGGCCAGCGGCGTCTCCCAGCGGATGATCCGCCACTATGAGAAGATCGGCCTGATCCCGGCGGCTTCGCGCCGGGAAAGCGGCTATCGGGACTATTCGGACGCCGATGTTCACAGGCTCCGTTTCATCGCCAATGCCCGTGATCTCGGCTTCCCGATCGACGAGATCGGAAAGCTGCTCGATCTGTGGAACGACCGCGCCCGCTCCAGCGCCGAGGTCAAGGCGCTGGCCACTGCCCGGGCGGAAGAGCTGCGCCGCAAGGCCGAGGCGCTCGAGGCGATGCGCCGCACATTGCTCGACCTGGCCGGCCGCTGCCACGGCGACGCCCGGCCCGATTGCCCGATCCTGGAGTCGCTGGCACGGGGCTAGGCTTCTTAGCGGTTCCCCGGCTTCGCCGGGGAACTGAAAAGGCGAATGTCGTTGCACCCTTGTGCAACTATCCGAGACCAAAGGGATCAAGAGTGCCAACCCAGCCGACGATCAGGAGTATGCTCGCCCCGATCCCGGCCTCAACCGCCAGGCTGGCCCGCAAGCGCCCCAATGCCCTCCCTGCATCCCCCTCTGCCATGGCCCTCTCGAACCCCGGCACCAGCCGCCAGCGGTTGGCGGCGGCCAGCCCCAGCATAAGGCCGAACAGCGCAACCTTAGCCAATATCAGGCTTCCATAGAGAACGCCCGGAAGCGCCCCTCCGGTAACCCCGATCAGGTTGACGATCCCGGTCACGATCAGCACTCCGACCACCGCCGTTCCGATGCCGGAGAAACCCCGCAACACCCTGTGCAGGCGCCATAAATCCGCCGCTTCCCTGGGCCGCCACGCAAGCCAGACCATGGCGATCAGCGCGCCGATCCAGATGCCGGCAGCCAGCAGATGCGCGATGTCGGCCCCGAGCTGCAACCAGCTCCCCGCCGCCCCGTGCCCGCCCCAGGCCAGGCTCGCCAGCGCGACCCCGCCCAAGGGCAAGCCTCCCCGCCCATGCAGCAGGACCACGGCCAGCGCAGCCACCCGCACCAGCCACGCCGTCCCCCCGCTCATCCCGAACAGCACCGCCCCCAGCACCTCGCGGTCCGGAGCCAGCAACCCGGTCCCTCCAAGGCTCGCCACCAGCACCCCCAGCCCCAGCAGGGAGAGCCCCAGCCCCAGCCCCGCGGTCAGCCGGAACAGCGTCCGGAACGGCACCACCGCCCCCGAAACCCACTCGTCCCGGCGCAGGGCGTGGAGGGCGAAGGCCCCCAGCCCGAACAGCGCCATCAGGTCGAGATAGAGCAGGAAGCGAACCGAGATGGCGAGCGCTTCCAAGGGCTTAGCGGACCTTGAATTCGATCGCGCCTTCCACCTTGTGGGTGTCGGCGGAAACGACCTGATAGCTCAGCCTGTAGCTCCCCGCCGCCAGCGGCCGGGCAAAGGTGACGATCAGGCTCTTGCCGTCCGGCCCGATCGCCACCCGGCCCTGCATCGGCATCGCCGGGTGGTCGGCCATGCCAGGCATCGCGGTCATTGCCAGCTGCGCGGTCGAGAGCCGGGCGACCAGCACCTCGGAGAAGGACAGCTCCACCTTGGCCAGCGGCTTGACGGTGGCGTTGGCCGCCGGGGTCGAGGCGAGCAGCTTGGGATGGGCAAGCGCCGGCGCCGCGACGATCAGGATGGTGGCGGCAAGGGCGGAAATCAGGCTACGCATCTAGGGGTCTCCAGCCAGCGGCACCAGCGCCGCCACGATCCCTTACGCAGCCCGGCCGCCGCCCCCTCATGTCGCCTCGCTCGCCCTTGGCCGTCCGAAGCGCGCATAGAGCGTCGGCAGCACGAACAGGGTGAGCAAGGTCGCCGAGATCAACCCGCCGATCACCACCGTCGCCACCGGCTTCTGCACCTCCGCCCCCGCGCCATGCCCCAGCGCCATCGGCACGAAGCCCAGGCTGGCGACCAGTGCGGTCATCACCACCGGCCGCAGCCGCTGCATCGCCCCGGCCCGTGCCGCCTCGACCCGGTCCATGCCGGAGCGGACCAGGTCCTGGATCGAGGAGACCATCACCAGCCCGTTGAGCACCGCGATGCCGGACAGTGCGATGAACCCCACCGCCGCCGAGATCGAGAAGTCCATGCCCCGCAGCGCCAACGCCAGCGCACCGCCGACCAGCGCCAGCGGCACGCCGGTGAACACGATTCCCGCATCCCGGATCGATCCCAGCGCGCCGTAGAGCAACAGCAGGATCAGCGCGAAACAGGCCGGCACGACCAGCGCCAGCCTCTGGCTCGCGGCAGCCAGGTTCTCGAATTGCCCGCCCCATTCCAGATAGTTGCCGGGGGGCAACCGCACTTCGCGCGCCACTTCTGCCTGGGCATCGGCCACCACGCCGCCGACATCGCGCCCGCGCACATTGGCCTGCACCACCACCCGGCGCTTGCCATTCTCGCGGCTGATCTGGTTGGGCCCGTCGACCACCGCGAGTTCGGCAACGCTGGACAGCGGCACGAACCCGCCTGCGGCCACCGGCACAGGCACCTGCCGCAGCGCCTCGAAGTCGCCGCGCTGTTCCTCGGACAGGCGCAGCACCACCGGGAAGCGGCGATCGCCCTCGAAGATCATCCCCGCCTCGCGCCCGCCCAGCGTCACCTCGATCGTGTCCTGCACATCCTGCGCGGTGACGCCGAGCCGCGCCATCGCATCGCGATTGACCCTGATGTCGAGCATCGGCAGCCCGCCGGTCTGCTCCACCTTCACATCGGTCGCTCCCCGGGTCTGGCGCAGGATCGCCGCGATGCGCTCGGCGGTCGCGTTCATCGCCGGGAAATCGTCGCCGAATACCTTCACCGCGATGTCGCCGCGGACCCCGGCGATCAACTCGTTGAAGCGCATCTGGATCGGCTGGGTGATCTCATAGGCATTGCCCGGGATCTTCGCGAGCTGCCCCTCCAGCCGCTCGACCAGCGCCTCCTTGGAGAGGCCAGGATCGGGCCATTGGTCACGCGGCTTGAGGATCACGAACATGTCGGTGGCGTTGGGCGGCATCGGATCGGAGGCGAGCTCCGCCGTGCCGGTCTTGGAGAAGGCGAACTTCACTTCCGGCTGGCGCGCGACCAGCCGCTCGATCGGCACCTGCATAGCCTGGCTCTGCTGCACCGAAGTCGCCGGGATGCGCAGCGCCTGGATCAGCAGATCGCCTTCATCCAGCTGCGGCAGGAACACCTGGCCGAGTGAAATAAAGGCCAGCGCCGCCACGCCCAGACTGGCCAGCGCCGCACCGATGGTGATGCGGGGATGTGCCATCGCCCGGCCCAGCCCCGGCTGATAGCGTCGGCGCAGCCAGCCAAGGATCCGACCTTCCTTCTCCTCCACCCGCTTCGACAGCCAGATCGCAATCGCAGCCGGCACGAAGGTGAGCGATAGGATGAAGGCGCAGGCGAGCGCGATCAGCACGGTCAGCGCCATCGGGACGAAGGTCTTGCCCTCCACCCCGCTCAGGGTGAGCAACGGCACATAGACGAGCATGATGATCGCCTGACCATAGACCGAGGGGCGGATCATCTCGCGTGCCGCCTCGGAGACGGTCTCGAGCCGCTCGCTCTCCAGCAGCGGCCGCCCGGCATCATGCTGGCGCTCGGCCAGCCGGCGCAACGTATTCTCGACGATGATCACCGCGCCATCGACTATCAGGCCGAAGTCGAGCGCCCCCAGGCTCATCAGGTTCGCCGACACACCGACGCGCAGCATGCCGAAGCCTGTCAGCATCATCGTCACCGGGATCACCGCCGCCGCGATCAGCGCCGCGCGGAAATTGCCCAGCAGCAGGAACAGCACCGCGATCACCAGCAGCGCGCCCTCGCCCAGGTTGCGTCCCACCGTCTGGATCGTCGCGTTGACCAGCGCGGTGCGATCCAGCACCGGCTGGACGACGACGTCGGGCGGCAGCGAGGCATTGATCGCCCCGAGCTTGTCCGACACCGCAGTCGCCACGGTCCGGCTGTTCTCGCCGATCCGCATGATCGCGGTGCCGACCACGACCTCGGTGCCGTTCTCCGACGCCGATCCCATCCGCACCGCCTGCCCGGTCCGCACGCTCGCGACCTGTTCGAGCGTGATCGGTACGCCGCTACGGCTCGCGACCACGACCCGGGCGAGTTCCGCGGCATTGCGGATCCGGGCATCGGCGCGCACCGCCAGCCCCTCGCCGTTCCGGTCGATCGAGCCGCCGCCGCTGCTGAGGTTGTTGCGCTCGATCGCGGTCGCGAGGTCGGTCAGCGTCAGCCCGAGCGAGGCAAGCTTCGCCACGTCCGGCACGACCAGATATTGCCGGGCATAGCCGCCGATCGAGTCGATCCCGGCAAGGCCCGGCACGTTCTTGAGCAAGGGCGCCACGATCCAGTCCTGCGCGGTCCGCAGATAGGTCGCCTTCTCGGTCTCGCTGGCCAGCCGCTCGCCCTCCGGGGTGATGTAACTGCCGTCGGGCTGCATGCCGGGCTCGCCGGGCTTGTGGGTATCTTCCTTGCGGTGATCGAGCCGGACGGTCCACATATAGACCTCGCCCAGCCCGGTCGCGATCGGCCCCATCTCGGGCCGCACGCCGGGCGGCAAGGCATCGTCGATACCGCCCAGCCGCTCGTTCACCTGGGCGCGGGCGAAATAGATGTCGGTCGCGTCGGAGAAGACCGCGGTGACCTGGGCAAAGCCGTTGCGGTTGAGCGAGCGGGTATATTCGAGGCCGGGAATGCCTGCGAGCGCGGTCTCGATCGGAAAGGCAACCTGCTTCTCGACCAGCTCGGTGGAGAGCGCCGGCGCGCGAACGTTGATCTGGACCTGGTTGTTGGTGATGTCCGGCACCGCGTCGATCGGCAAGCGGTACAAAGCGGAGGCGCCGACGATCGCGGCGATGGCGGTGAGCAGGACGACAAGCCAGCGCTTGTCGACCGCCCAGCTGGTGATGCGGGCGATCATGCTCAGTCCTCGTGGCTCGCTTCGCCCTTGCCGAGTTCGGCCTTGAGCGTGAAGGTATTGGTCGTCGCGACCCGGTCGTCGCCGGAGATCCCCGAAAGGATCGCGACCATCGCCCCGTCGCGGGCGCCCAGCGTGACCGGCACCACCCGGAAACCCTGCGCGGTCCGGACGAACAGCACAGGCCGGTTCTCGAGCGTCTGCACCGCAGTGGCAGGGACCATCAGCGGCGCATTGCCCGCCCCACCGACAGCGATCCGCGCCTGCACCGGCTCGCCGACACGCCACTGGCCGCGCCGGTTGTCGAGATCGGCGACCACGCGCACCAGCCGCGTCTGCGGATCGAGCGCCGGCGAGACCAGGCGCACCCGCGCCACCGCCATCCGCCCCGCGCCGGTCACTTCCATCGTCTCACCGGGACGAACGCGCGCGGCATCGGCGGCGGCGATCGACAGGGCCACATTCAGGCGATCGAGCGCCGCGATGCGGAACAGCTCGGTCTCGGCCGCGTCGGCGGCGAAGACCTGGCCCAGCGACGCGGTGCGAGCCACCACCCGCCCCGAGATCGGAGCGGTGATGACGATGCGGTTGAGCGAACCGCCTCGCACGCCCGAGGCGGCAACCCGCTGACGGGCAAGCCGCAGGTCGGTCGCCGCCTGTTCATGCGCGGCCTTCGATATCTCGACTTCGCGCAGCGGGCGGAAGCCCCGCGCATAGAGCGCCTCGTCGCGTGCCAGCGTGGCGCTGGCAAGGGTCAGGCGGCTGCGCGCCTTCTCTACCTCGGCCTGCAGGTTCGCCGCCTCGCGGCTCTCGATCACCGCCAGCACGTCGCCGCGCCGCACCGGATCGCCGATGTTGCGGGTGAGCGAGACGACGCGCCCCTCGAGCGGCGCCGCCACAACGCGGGTGGCATCGGGATCGCTCTCGATCAGCGCGGGCGCCTCGATCGCCGCGCCAGCGCCGGCGCGATCGGGCCGGGCAAGGGTGATGTTGGCCGCCGCGATCTGTTCGGCGGTAAGCGTTATTGCGCCGTCGGCATGCGCCTCGGCGGCTTCCTTCTCGGGCTCGGGCGCGGGCTTGCCGCAGCCGGCAACGAGCGTCGCGACGCAAAGCGCCGCTGCAATTCGGTTCATTCTCGAAAACTCCTGACAGGGACAGACGCGCCGCACGGGCGCGGGCAGTCGCTGTCAGGCGATGGGTGGCCGAAGCGGCGTATCGGTCATCCGCGCGACCAGCACGGCGGTCACAGCCGGGCGCAGCATGCCCAATGGGCGGTATGCAACCGGTGCCGCGGGCATCTTCGCGGAGGCCGCAAGATCATGGCCGTGGCAGATCGAATGGTGGTGCGGCGTATCCTTGTCCGGATCGCTCTGCACTTCATCGGCATCGCCCGGCGCGTGCCAGGCCGCCATTTCCGCCGTCGACACTCCCCCGTCCCGCGCCTCGGTCGCATGCGCAATCGACGTCAGGCTGGTGAGCACCAGCATCAGACAGGCCAGGAAGGGCAGCAACGCGCGCATCGCCGCCCCATATCACATCGACGCGCCGGCGTAAGGCCCGATCAGGGCTCGCGCGGCTCGACCGCGACTGCGCCGGGATTGGCGACCAGGTCGCGGATCGCCGCAGTGTCGCCCTGGTTGATCACGCCATAGACGCGCACCGATCCAGCCCTGGGATCGGTCAGCACCAGCCGGTCGCGCGAATAGCGGTTCACTTCCTCGATCACTTCGCGCAGCGGCTCGCCCTGGAAGACCAGCCGGCCCCGCGTCCAGGCAACCGCGCTGTCCGCGTCGATGTCGGCTGCCTGGCGGATGAAGCCGGTATCGCCGCTCGTCCCCTTGGCAATGCCGAAGGACAGCCGCTCACCCTTGTGCGCCAGTTTCTCGATCGGCTCGGCGGCGCCCGGCCGGCCAGGCTCGGACAGGGCGACCCGCACCACGCCCTCGACCACCGTCACCTCGGCTTCGCGCCTGCCGACACTGACATCGAACATCGTGCCGACCGCGATCACCTCGCCGTGTCGTGTCTCGACCACGAAAGGGCGGCTCTTGTCATGCGCGACCTTGAACAGCGCCTCGCCCGCAACCAGCCGCAAGCGGCGTTCCTTCGCGATATAGGCGACGTCTACCCGGCTGTCGGCCGCGAGCGTCACCACCGACCCGTCGCTGAACGCGATGCGGCGACGCTCGGCATGGCCGGTCGCGATGCTCTGCACCGTCTCGTGGGTGGGCTGCGGATGCGTCATCCAGAGCGTTCCGCCGAACGCGAGCAGCACCGCGACGCTCGCCGCGATCGCCCGGCCGATCCACACCGGCCGCTGGCGCACCGGCACCGGCACGGGGCCGGGCCGCTCGAAATCGCCGAGCCAGTTCCAGAACTCGGATGCCTCCGCGCGGTCCGCCGGATGGAGATCACCTTCGCGCCCATCCAGGAACGCCTCGAAGACCGCGGGGGCGCGCTTGCCGAGATCGCGCTCGCTCATGCTCCGCGCTCCATAAGATGCGCAAGCCGATCGTAGAGATGCGCGACCGCGTGATTGAGGTGCTTCTGCACCATGCGCGGCGAGATGCCGAGCTCGCGCGCGATCTCGCCGGTGCCGCGCTCGTCGAAGCGGCGCATCACGAACACCTCGCGGCAGCGCGGCGACAATTCCGCCAGCGCCCCCTCGAGCGCGGACTGGAGATCGGCCACCCGGCGGCGATCCTCCTGCACCGGACGCACCGGCGGGTGGATCTCCGGCCCCAGCGGCACCACCGGCAGCGCGCGGCGGTGGCGATCGGCGATCAGGTTCGCGGCGATGCGGAACAGATAGGCCTGCGGCTCGTCAACCGTCCGCTCGCGCGCGCTGGCGACCAGCCGGGCGCAGGCTTCCTGCACCAGGTCTTCGACCTCGGAGGGATTGTCGATCCGACGCGCGACGAATGCCCGCAGCGCGGCACGATAGGCGTCGAACGCGCCTTCCTCGCCCTGCGGGACCCGCTGCATTTCCGATCGTCCGGCGGACAATTCCGCGCCTCCCCCATTTGCGCGAATGCGCGCTTTCCTCCTGCCATGACGCGCCATTATCGCAAAGGCGAACCGTCCAAGTGCGCAACACTCGAAAAAAATTGATCCGTTCTGGTTCGCGTGTGTGTCGCACCAGCGTCATAAACCGTGATTGCCGCGTCCAGGCATCGATTCAGGGGGGTCGATAATCATGAACACACGCCAGTTGCTTCTCGCCACCGTTGCCGTTTTCGCCGCGGTTCCCGCCGGCGCCCAGGCCCGCGAGACGCTGCGCCACGAAATCCATTTCGCCGGCGGTCGCCTCGATACCGCGCTGATGCAGGTCGCGCAGCAGACCGGCGTGCAGCTGGTCTTCACCGATCCCGCCATCGCGCGCCTCAAGGCGCCGCGCCTCGATGGCCGCTACACGGTGGGTGACGCACTCGAGCTGCTGCTCGCCAACAGCCGCTACACCTATCGCTTCACCGGCCCGAACAGCGTGCGCGTGATGCCGCGCAGCGACGTGCCCGCCACTGCCCGGCCGGTCGCGCTGTATCAGGACGCGCCCACGCCCACGCCGAGCGGGGACCAGCAGGCCTCGGCCGAGACCAGCGCGGTCGAGCAGGCCGTCAATGGCGACGGTCCGCCCCCAGCCGAGATCGTCGTGGTCGGCTCGCAGATCCGCGGCAGCAAGGTGACCGCCGCCCTGCCCGTCACCGTGGTTGACGAAGCCCAGATCGGCGCGACGGGCGCCACCTCGGGCGACGAGCTGTTCCGCTCGATCCCGCAGCTCGGCGATGTCAGCTTCAACAGCTCCTACCTGCCGAACAGCTCGAACTCGGCGCGCGGCGATGTCGGCTCGATCAACCTGCGCAACCTCGGCGTCGGCAACACGCTGGTGCTGCTCAACGGCCGCCGCGTCGTGAACCACCCGACCAGCCGTGCCGACGACAATCTCGTGCCGGTGCTCACCGTCAACACCAATGCCATCCCAGTCTTCGGCCTCGAGCGGATGGAAGTGCTGCGCGACGGCGCCGCAGCCATCTACGGATCGGACGCGGTCGCCGGCGTGGTCAACACCGTGCTCAAGACCGACTACAACGGCGTCGAACTCGAAGGCCAGGTCGGCTGGGGAGAAGGCTCGCAGCTGTTCGAGACCAACACCCATCTGCTCGCCGGGCGCAACCTCGGCGATCGCGGCAACATCACCCTGTTCGCCAGCTACGACAAGCGCCAGGGCGTGATGGCGAACGACTTCGACTATACCCGCACCAACGACCTGCGCGCGCTGTTCGCCGATACGCGCTTCGCCGGATCGACCTCGCTCGACGGCCGCTCGACGATCACGCCCTGGGGCTCGTTCCAGACCGTCGGCAACGTCGTCGTCCGCCAGGGCACGACCGCGCTCACCAACACCTCGGGTCAGTTCCACATCCAGCCGACCAGCTTCACCGGCTGCCCGGCGGGCAATGCCGGCATCATCAACGGCACCAACTGCGTCGCCACCGGCACCAGCTCGACGGCCGGCATCCGCGAACTGCGCTTCGACGCGCCGCTTGCCTTCAACACCAACGTCACGCCGAACATCCGCCGCATCAACCTGTTCATTAACGGGCATTACGAGCTGGGCGGCGGCGTCGAGCTGTTCGGCGAGGCTGGCTATTACAACGGCAAGAGCAACAGCACCCAGGCCTCGACCGGCACGCTGTCCTCCGGCCCGCTGACCATCGCCGCCAATGCCTATTACAATCCCTTCGGCCCCACCGGCAGCGCGAACCGCCTGCCCGGCATCAACGCCGCAGCCGCAGGCCAGGCGATCACCCTGTCGAGCTACAATTTCGCCGATGTCGGCCCGAACCATGTCGACGTGCTCAATACCCAGTTCCGCCTGCTCGGCGGCGTGCGCTTCGACGTGCTGGGCCTGCAGTGGGAAAGCGCGGCGGTCTATTCGGAAGCGCGGGTACGGGATACCTCCGACGGCATCAGCCAGACCCTGCTCCAGCGCCAGATCAACCTGACCACGCCGGACGCGTACAACCCGTTCAACGGCAGCGGCCTCACCCCGCCGAGCGGTTCGGACAATGTGCCGAGCAGCCTGGCCGCGATCAACGCGGTCAAGGTGAAGACTACCCGCATCAGCAAGTCGACGCTGGCGATGTGGGACATCAAGGGCTCGACCACCAACCTGATCAGCTTGCCCGGCGGCAATGTCGGCATGGCGATCGGCGGCGAAGTGCGCCGCGAGACCCAGAATGACGACCGCGACGGGCGTGTCGACGGCACGATCCAGTTCACCGACTCGATCACCGGCGCGGTCAACGGCTCCGACCTGATCGGCACCAGCCCCTCGCCAGACACGAGCGGCCGCCGCACCGTCGCCGCGGCCTATATGGAACTGGCGGTGCCGGTGATCTCGCCGGACATGCACATCCCGCTGATCCGCAACATCGAGCTCCAGCTCGCCGGCCGCTTCGAGCATTATTCGGATGTCGGCTCGGTCGCCAAGCCCAAGATCGCCGCAGCCTGGGACATCGTCCGCGGCATCCGCGTGCGCGGCTCCTATGCCGAGGGCTTCAAAGCGCCGAACCTCGAGCAGATCAACGCCACCCTGGTCACCCGCTCGAATACCCGCACCGACTATGTCCGCTGCGAGGCGCAGCTGCGCACCGGTGCGATCTCCAGCTTCGCCAATTGCTCGCAGGGCTTCGCCACCACCGCGCGGCGCTCGGGCAATCCGGACCTGAAGCCCGAACAGTCCAAGACCTGGACCGTCGGCGTGGTGCTGGAGCCGCATTTCCTCGATTCCGCGATCGGCCGGATGACCTTCACCGCCGATTACTGGCATGTCGACCAGAAGGGGATCGTCGGCCTGTTCGGCGAGGGCAATGCGCTGATCAACGACTATCTTCTGCGCGTGCAGGGCTCGAGCGATCCGAACGTGATCCGCGCCGCGCCCACGGCGGAGGACAATGCGCTGTTCGCCGGTTCGGGCCTCGCCCCCGTCGGCCGCGTGCTCTATGTCAACGACAAGTACGTCAACCTGCTGCCGCAGGAAGTCGCCGGCGTCGACCTGGGCTTCAACTGGCGCCTGCCGGACTTCGGCGCGGGCAAGATCAGCCTCAACGCCAATGCCGCCTATCTCGACAAGTTCTTCCTCGAGCCTTCGCCGCCGATCCAGAACCTGATCGCCGCGCGTACCGCGGGGACGATCAACGCCGGCACCAACATCGCCGATGCCGGCGATCTCGTCCGCCAGAACGGCAAGCCGCGCTGGAAGGTCACCGGCTCGATTACCTGGGAGAAGGGTCCGTTCCAGATCGGCGGCTTCACCCAGTACACCAGCGACGTCGATGATACCGGCCTGCTCGATTCCGCCGGCGCCGCCTGGCTGATCGAGGACCGGATGACCTTCAACCTCTACGGCCAGGTCACGGTGGGCAAGCGCAGCGATGGCGGCCGCTACCGGCTGCGCATCGGCGTGCGCAACCTCACCAACGAGGCGCCGCCGCTCAGCTCGGGCGGCTTCCTCGGCTCGCTCTACAGCCCCTATGGCCGCTACTGGTACGCCAACATGCGGGCGAGCTTCTGATGCGGATCGCCCTGATCCTCGCGCTGGCGTCGCTCGCGACGCCGGCCTTCGCCCAGGAAGCCCCGGAGGCGCCCGCCACGCAGCGCGTCTCTGGCGGCGACATCGTCGCCTATGACCAGATCCACAAGCCGGTGATCGGGCGCGGCGGCATGGTCGTCAGCCAGAACCGGATCGCTGCCGATGTCGGCGCGGCGATCCTGCGCAAGGGCGGCAATGCGGTGGATGCCGCGATCGCCACTGCCTTCGCGCTCGCCGTCACCCTGCCGCGCGCCGGCAATGTCGGCGGCGGCGGCTATATGCTGATCCACATGGCGGCGAAGGACGGCAAGCCCGCCCAGACGATCGCGATCGACTATTATGGCCAGGCATCGCGCAACACGACGCCCGACCTGCTGCTCGGCGCGAACGGCAAGTTCGATGCCGCCAAGGGCTATTCGATGAAGGGGGTCGCGATCCCCGGCACCGTCGCGGGCCTGTGGGAAGCGCATAAGCGCTTCGGTTCACTGCCCTGGGGCACGCTGATCGCCCCGGCGATCGCCATGGCCCGCGACGGCGTGATCCTGTCCGACGACGAAGCGCAAGCAAACGCCGACCAGAAGAAGGCGATGCATGACGACGCGGCCGCCCTCGCCGTCTTCTTCAAGCCCGACGGCAGCGCCTATGCCCCCGGCGAGCGCTGGAAGCAGCCCGAGCTCGCCGCGACGCTGCAGCTGATCGCCGCCAGGGGCCGCGACGGCTTCTACACCGGCGCCATCGCCCGGAAGATCGCCGCGGGCATGAAGGCCGGCGGCGGCGTGATCGACGAACAGGACCTCGCCGCCTATCAGCCGGTGATCTCCGAGCCGATCTGGTCGAGCTATCGCGGCATGCCGATCGCGTACATGCCACCCACTGCCTCGGGCGTGAGCGTCGCCGAGGCGATGAACATCCTCGAGCGCTTCCCGGTGCGCGAGCAGCGCTGGGGCAGCGTCGCGAACCTCCATCTCCTCGCCGAGACGCTCAAGATCGTCTGGGCGGACCGCAAGCTGATCGGCGGCGGCCCGGACTGGCGTACGCCGGCCAGGGGCCTGGCGAGCAAGGAATATGCCGCCGAGCGCGCCAGGCTGATCCAGCCGGGCGCGTCGCTCGACGCGAAGACATTGCCGGACGGCAATCCCTATCCGTTCGAGAGCAAGGACACGACGCACTTCTCGGTGGTCGACGCCGGCGGCAACGCGGTGAGCAACACCTACACCCTCTCCGCCTCCTATGGCGCGCATGTCGTGGCACCCGGCACCGGCATCCTGCTAAACAACTCGCTCGGCAACCTCGCCTGGGGCCGCAATGGCCCGGACAGCAAGGCGACCCAGCCGGTGCCGGGCAAGCGCGTCGGCTCCACGATCACCCCGATGATCGTGTTCAAGGACGACAGGCCCTGGCTGGTCACCGGCACGCCGGGCGGCGGCTACATCATCGCGACGATGGTGCAGATGCTCTCCAACGTCATCGATCACCGCCTCAACGTCGCCGAAGCCGCCGAGCGTCCGCGCATCAACCAGTCGGGCGGCGACGGCCCGATCGAGCTGGAGGAAGGCTTCTCGCCGGACATCATTCCCCTGCTCGAGGCAAAGGGGCACAAGGTGCGCAGCTCGAACACCATGGGATCGGTCCAGTCGATCATGGTCGAAGGCGACAAGTTCCTGGGGTCGGCCGACACGCGCCGTCCCGACGCCGCGGCTGTTGGCGCGAAATAAGGGGAGAATGCAGGACATGAAGATCAGGACCGCGCTGCTGCTGGCGAGCATGTTCGCGCCGCTTTCCGCCCAAGCCCAGGCCGTACCCGAGGCGCAGCGCGGCGCGATCCTGTCGGGCATCGACAAGCGCGCGCCCGATCTCGAGAGCACCGCCAGGGCGATCTGGGGCTGGTCCGAAGTCGGCTACCAGGAAACCAAGTCCTCCGCCCTGCTCCAGGCACGGCTGAAAAAGGCGGGCTTCACCGTCACCCCCGGCGTCGCCGGCATGCCGACCGCGTTCGTCGCCAGCTTCAAGCAGGGCAGCGGCCCGGTGATCGGCATCCTCGCCGAATATGACGCGCTGCCCGGCCTCGCCCAGACCAATGCCCCCACCAAGACCTCGATTGCCGGCAAGGCCGCCGGCCATGGCTGCGGCCACAATCTGTTCGGCGCCGCCAGCGTCGAGGCGGCGATCGCGATCCGGGAATGGATGATCGCCAACAAGGTCCAGGGCGAACTGCGCGTCTATGGCTCGCCGGCCGAGGAAGGCGGCTCGGGCAAGGTCTATCTGGTCCGCGCCGGCCTGTTCGACGATGTCTCGGCGGTGCTCCACTGGCACCCCGGCGACGCCAATGGGGTGTCGACCGGCAAGAGCATGGCCAACATCTCGGGCAAGTTCCGCTTCCACGGGGTCAGCGCCCATGCCGCCGCCTCGCCCGACAAGGGCCGCTCCGCGCTCGACGGCGTCGAGGTGATGGACGTCGCGGTGAACTTCATGCGCGAGCACATCCCCTCGTCCACGCGCATCCACAACATCATCACCGCCGGCGGCGAAGCCCCGAACGTCGTCCCCGACTTCGCCGAGAGCTATTATTATGTCCGCAACGTCGATCCGCTGATCGTCCGCGACGTGTGGGGCCGCGTGGTCAAGGCCGCCGAGGGCTCGGCGATGGCGACCGGCACCACGGTCGATTACGAGATCACCGGCGGTGTCTATTCGATGCTCGCGAGCGAGACGCTCGCCAAGGTGATGAGCAGCAACCTCAACGCGGTCGGCGGCGAGACCTGGACACCCGAGGAGATCGCCTGGGCGACCGAGCTGCAGAAGAGCCTGCCGACGCAGAAGTCGCTCGACTCGGTGAAGCAGACCAGCTCGCGCGAGCGCGGCCCGGACGGCGGCGGCTCGACCGACGTGTCCGACATCAGCTGGACCGTGCCGACGATCGGCCTCAGCACCGCGACCTGGGTGCCCGGCACCCCGGCGCACAGCTGGCAGGCGGTCGCCGCCTCGGGCTCGTCGATCGGCATCAAGGGCGCCACCGTCGCCGCCAAGACGATCGCGCTCACCGGCGCGGACCTGTTCCTGTCGCCCGAGGTTCTGAAGGAAGCCCGGGCAGAGCTCGACAAGGCGCGCGGCCCGGACTTCAAGTACAACGCGCTGCTCGGCACGCGTACGCCCGCGCTCGACTATCGCAAGCCGACCCCGGCCTGGGAGGGGTCGACCAAGTCGAAATAGCGGCGCGCTTCAAGAAAGCTGTTCCCCGGCGAAGGCCGGGCCCCAGTTGCAATGCCGTCCGAGAGATTCCTGAGCCAAACCAGGTTCGCCGAGACTGGGCCCCTGCCTTCGCCGGGGAACAGCGACGCCTTGTCTCACAAACTCTGAACCGGCCTCAGGCCAACTTGCAGACATCCACCCAGCGCTGCGAGACCAGCCCGGCCAGCCGCTCGGGCTCGACTTCCACCGACGCGGTGCGCGATCCGGCAGCCGGGAACACCGTGTCGAACCCGCGGATCGACACGTCGCAATAGACCGGCAGCGGCGTCGCCAGTCCGAAGGGGCAGACGCCGCCCACCGGATGCCCGGTCAACACCTCCGCCTCTTCGGCGCCAAGCATCGAGGCCCTGCCGCCGAACTCGGCCTTGGTCTTCGGATTGTCGAGCCGGGCGTCGCCGCGGGCGACGACGAGCAGCACGCCCTCACCCACCCGCAGCGCCAGCGTCTTGGCGATGCGCCCGGGCTCCACCCCGAGCGTCGCCGCCGCTTCCGCCACCGTTGCGGTGCTTGCCGATTGCTCGATCAGGCTGAGATCGGGCGCATGCTCGGCAAGCCACGTGCGTACGGTTTCTACGGTCAATCCTCGATCTTCTTCCTGAACGTCTCGGGGAGCAGCAACAGGCCGAGGATGAAGGTGCAGGCCGCAGCCACCACCGGGTACCAGAGCCCGTAATAGATGTCCCCGGTCGCCGCGACCATCGCGAAGGCCGTCGCCGGCAGGAAGCCGCCGAACCAGCCATTGCCCAGGTGATAGGGCAGCGACATCGAAGTGTAGCGGATCCGGCTGGGGAACAGCTCGACCAGCATGCCGGCGATCGGGCCGTAGACCATCGTCACCAGCAGCACGAGCGCGAACAGGATCGCGATCACCATCGGCTTGTTGATCCGGGCGTCATCCGCCTTGGCCGGATAGCCAGCGGCCTTCAGTGCCGCGCTGAGCCGCGCGGAATAGGTCTTCAGGTCGCCCGCCGCTGTCGTCGCTCCACCGATGCTGACTTCGCCCGAGCCATAAGCCTCAGTGCTATAGGGAACACCGGCCTTGGCAAGCGTCGACTTGGCGATGTCGCAGCCGGTCTTGTCGAACTTGTTCTTGCCGATCGGATCGAACTGTACCGAGCAGGTCGCGAGATCGGCATAGACCGTCACCGGCGCCTTGGCCTGCGCTTCCGCCAGCGCCGGGTTCGCCGCCTGGGTCAGCGCGTGGAACAGCGGGAAATAGCTGATCGAGGCGAGCAGGCAGCCCGCCAGGATGATCGGCTTGCGCCCGATCTTGTCCGAGAGCCAGCCGAAGAACACGAAGAACGGCGTACCCAGCGCCAGCGCCACGGCGATCAGCACGTTCGCCGTCATCCCGTCGACCTTGAGCGTCTTCTCGAGGAAGAACAGCGCGTAGAACTGCCCCGTGTACCAGACCACCGCCTGGCCGACGACCGCGCCGAACAGCGCGATGAGGACGATGCGCAAATTGCCCCAGCGCAGGAACGCCTCGGTCAGCGGCGCCTTGGAGACGTTGCCGGTCGCCTTCATCCGGGCATAGACCGGGCTCTCGTTGAGCTGCAGCCGCACCCAGAGCGACACGCCGAGCAGCAGGATCGAAGCGAGGAACGGCACACGCCAGCCCCAGCTCGCAAAGGCTTCCTCGCCCAGCCAGGAACGCGTGCCGATCACCACCAGCAGCGAGGCGAACAGGCCGAGCGTCGCCGTGGTTTGGATCCAGCTGGTATAGAGGCCGCGCTTATGGTTGGGTGCATGCTCGGCGACATAGGTGGCGGCACCGCCATATTGGCCGCCCAGCGCCAGGCCCTGCAGCACGCGCAGCGTCACCAGCAGGATCGGCGCGGCCACGCCGGCGGTCGCGAAATTGGGAAGCAGGCCCACCGCGAAGGTCGATCCGCCCATGATTCCCATGGTGACGAGGAAGGTATTCTTGCGCCCGACCAGGTCGCCGATCCGCCCGAAAACCAGCGCGCCGAACGGCCGCACCGCGAAGCCTGCAGCAAAGGCGGCAAGCGCGAAGATGAAGGCGGTGGTATCGTTCACCCCGGCGAAGAACTGCGCCGAGATCGTCGTCGCCAGCAGGCCGTAGAGGTAGAAGTCGTACCACTCGAACACGGTGCCCAGCGACGATGCCGCGATCACCATCTTCTCGTTCTTCGTGGCTGTGTGATGATCGCCCTCGGGCGCCGACGGGGTGTCGGACGTCAGATCCTGGCTCAAGCTATCTTCCCCTTATTTGTTAGCGCTAACCAACCACAGTCCTGCCGTGGTTGGAACCCCCGTCGCTTCGCGCGCTCTTTGGCACGCCTGACAGACAGGTTCGGCGAAGCGCCTCTCAGGGGCAAGCTTTTTTCCGTGGATAGCCCAGCTTGTGATCGCAAAAGCTGTACTTCACAGCTTCGCCGCAGCGCGGTAGAGTCCGCCCATGTTCGAGCGCTTTTTCCTCTCCCACCCGCGCGCCGTCGGCGAGACCTATGGCGAGCATGCCGCAACCGCTGCACGATTCGGCTTCACCATGATCGTCGGTGGCGCTGCCTGCGTCGTCCATTCGATCTTCCCGTCGCTGTTCGCCCGTACCGCCAGCGACGCCGTGAAGCGGCTCTATGCGCAGATGATGGCGCGCCAGCCGGGCATGAACGCCAAGCCGCTCGCGCATCAGCAGCCCGAGTGGCAGATCGAATACGAAATCTGAGCGGGGGGACCGCCTGACATGATCGAGCACGTCGCCATTATCGGCGCGGGCTTTTCGGGTACGTTGCAGGCGATCAACCTGCTCCGCCACGAAGGCCCCCGCGCAACCCTGATCGAACGCGCACCGGTGGCCGGCCTCGGCCTCGCCTATGGCGCCGCGCATCCCAGCCATGTGCTGAACGTCCGCGCCGCCAATATGAGCGCCTTTCCGGACGATCCCTCGCACTTCGTCCGCTGGCTCGAAGCGCGCGGCGTCGAGAATGCGGCGACCGCCTTCATCCCCCGCGTCACCTATGGCGAATATCTGCGCGAGCTGCTCGATGCCGCGCTGCTCGACCATCCCGACCGGCTCAGGCTGGTGCGCGATGAGGTCGACGACCTGGAATTCGCCGATGGCGTGACCGTGCGCCTCAAGGGCCAGACGATCGAAGCCGATGCCGCCGTGCTCGCGGTCGGCAACCTGCCCCCGCACGATCCGCCCGGCCTCGATCCCGAAGCGCTGTCGGGCAGCCGCTACAAGGGCGATCCTTGGGACGCGAGCGTGCCGGAGGGTCTCGGCCCCGACGATACCGTGCTGGTGATCGGCACCGGCCTGACGATGATCGACGTCGTCCTGCTGCTCGATGCGCGCGGCTTCCAGGGCAAGATCGTCGCCCTCTCCCGCCGCGGCCTGCTCCCGCGCAGCCATGCCCCGGGCAGCGATTGGAAGAAGCTGCAGGAACGCCCCGCCACCACCGCCTCGCGCCTGCTCCAGGCCGTCCGCAACCGCGGCGAGGAGATCGGCTGGCGCAACGCGGTCGATGAGCTGCGCCCCTTCACCCAGGCGATGTGGGGCAATGCCAGCGAAGCCGAGCGCGGCCGCTTCCTGCGCCATCTCCGCCCCTGGTGGGACGTGCATCGCCACCGTCTCGCGCCCGAGGTCTATGCCCGGCTGATGGCAGTGATCGAGCGCGGCCAGCTCGAGGTGATCGCCGGCAAGACGCTCGGCTTCGAGGAGAAGCCCGAAGGCATCGAGGTCACGCTGCGCCGCCGCGGTGCCGATGCGGCCGAGACCATGACGGTCCAGCGCATCATCAACTGCACCGGCCCGCTGGGCGATCTCAACCGCACCGAGGAGCCGCTGCTCCAGAAGCTCGCGGCGCGCGGCATGATCCGCCCGGATGCGGCGCATCTCGGCATCGATGTCGACAACCAGGGCCAGACGATCAACGCCGCTGGGGGCCCCAACGGCAATCTCTACGCGCTCGGCCCGATGACCCGCGGCGCCTTCTGGGAAATCGTCGCGGTGCCCGATATCCGCACCCAGACCTGGAGCGTCGCCCGGCGGCTCTCCAACGCACACTGGGTCGGCGGCGAAGGGCTGTAACACTCCGTCATCCCGGCGAAAGCCGGGATCTCGTGCGGCTCTTTTCCTGTGACTTCGCCTGAGATCCCGGCTTTCGCCGGGATGACGGCTGTTTGCACCGAGCAACTAGTATCAATTGACACTACCTCCACATCGGACTAGCGCACGCCCATAATCTTGGAGCGTGCCCCATGACCGATCCTGCAAATCCGCTCGGCCTCAACGGCTTCGAATTCGTCGAATTCACCTCGCCCGATCCCGAGGCGATGGGGAAGCAGTTCGAGCAGCTCGGCTTCGTGCCGACGCATCGGCACCCGACCAAGAACATCACCCGCTACAAGCAGGGCCGCATCAACCTGATGCTCAACCGCGACGAGGCCGGCCGCGTGGCGGCGTTCCGCGGCGAGCACGGCCCCTCGGCCAGCGCGATGGCCTTCCGCGTCGCCGATCCGGCCAAGGCGATGGAGTGGGCGCTCGCGCACGGCGCCAAGCCGACCGAGGAAGACGACACCGTCATCCAGGGCATCGGCGGCTCGTACCTCTATTTCATCCAGGACGGCACCGATCTCTATGCTGACTGGGCGGCGTTCGATGGCTGGGAAGCCGCCGAGGCCGAGAACAATGTCGGGCTCGACCTGCTCGATCACCTCACCCACAATGTCCGCCGCGGCCAGATGCGGGTGTGGTCGGAGTTCTACAAGACGCTCTTCGCCTTCGAGGAGCAGAAGTATTTCGACATCAAGGGTCAGGCGACCGGCCTGTTCAGCCAGGCGATGATCGCCCCCGACAAGGCGATCCGCATCCCGCTCAACGAGAGCCAGGACGACAAGAGCCAGATCGAGGAGTTCATCCGCGAGTATAAGGGCGAAGGCATCCAGCACCTCGCGCTGACCACCCCGGACATCTTCGACACGGTCGAGCGGCTGCGCGCCCGCGGCGTCAAGCTGCAGGACACGATCGAGACCTATTACGAGCTGGTCGACAAGCGCGTCCCCGGCCATGGCGAGGACCTTGAGCGCCTGCGCAAGAACCGCATCCTGATCGACGGCAATGTCGGCGACGAGGGCATCCTGCTCCAGATCTTCACCGAGAACATGTTCGGCCCGATCTTCTTCGAAATTATTCAAAGAAAGGGCAATGAAGGCTTCGGCAACGGCAACTTCCAGGCGCTGTTCGAATCCATCGAGCTAGACCAGATCCGCCGCGGCGTAATCAAGGTCGACGCCTGAACGCTTTCTTCACACAGGCACGCGAAAACGGCCGCGATTGCGTAGCCGCATTCCGTAGCGTAATGCGCCGGCCTGAGTGAACCATTTCATGCCACCCGCGTTAGGGTGGACGGAAGTTTGGAGAGGGAGACCGGGGGGAGCGACGCTTGTAGCGTAACGCGCTGCTCCACCCCGGCCACAACCTTCAGGCAAAGGCGGGCTCGCCCCGCACTTCGTCCCCGGCCCCTTCCCGGAACCGCGCTTCGTCGAGCAGTCCTTCGCGCTTGGCGACGATCACCGGCACCAGCATCTGCCCCGCCACATTGGTCGCGGTCCGGCCCATGTCGAGGATCGGGTCGATGGCGAGCAACAGCCCCACCCCGTCCAGCGGCAGGCCGAGCGTCGACAGGGTCAGCGTCAGCATCACCGTCGCGCCGGTCAGGCCCGCGGTCGCGGCCGAGCCCAGCACCGATACGATCGCGATCAGCGCATAATGCTCCAGCCCAAGCGGGATGCCGTAGAATTGCGCGACGAAGATCGCCGAGATCGCCGGATAGATCGCCGCGCAGCCGTCCATCTTGGTGGTGGCACCCAGCGGCACGGCGAAGGCGGCATAGGCCCGCGGCACGCCCAGCGCGCGCTCGGTGATCTCCTCGGTAACCGGCAGGGTGCCGACAGAGGAGCGCGAGACGAAGCCGAGCTGGATCGCCGGCCAGGCCGAGGCGAAGAAGCGCAGCGGGCTCAGGCCATGCGCGAACAGCAGCACCGGGTAGACGACCAGCAGCACCAGCGCGAGACCGAGATAGACCGCGCCCGCATAGGTGCCGAGCGCCGCCAGCGACTCCCAGCCATAGCGGACCACCGCGTCGCCGATCAGCGCGGCGGTGCCGATCGGGGTCAGCCGGATCACCCAGCGCAGCAGCAGCCTGAACACGGAGAGCGCCGAGGCGTTGAAGTCGAGGAAGCGATGCCCCGCCTCGCCCGCCTTCACCGCCGCCGCGCCGATCGCGACCGCCAGCACGATGATCTGGAGCACGTTGAACGAAAGCCCGGTGGTCGCGCCGCCGTCATTCAGCTTGGTCGAAGCGGCGATCCCCAGGAAATTGGCCGGCACCAGCCCCTTGAGGAAGTCCAGCCAGCTGCCCGTGCTCGAAGGCGCGACGGCAGCGGCAGCCGCCACCGCGCTATGATGCCCTGGCTGGAGCACCAACCCCAAGGTGATGCCGATCGCCACCGCGATGCCCGCGGTGATCGCGAACCACAGCAAGGTTCGCACCACCAGCCGCGCGGCATTGTTGAGATCACGCAGCGCCGCGATCGACGCGACGATGGCGGTGAACACCAGCGGCGGCACCAGCACCTTGAGCAGCTGCACGAAAATCTGCCCGATCGTCTGCAGCGCCTGAGCCAGGCCATTGGCCGTCTCGGCGTCGCCGCCGATCGAGCGCGCCGCCAGCCCGAGCGCCAGCCCGGCAACCATGCCGATCGCAACCTGCACGCCGAAGCTCGGTAGGCGCCGCGGGGGTGCGGCTGCGCTGGTGGTGGCCATTGGTTACGACTCCGGAATTAAACCTACTAAAGAAGTAGGAATTAACCCGCTGCCGCCCAACAAAGTTTAGGTTCGCGCCCCTAAAGCTGGCCCGTCGCCAGATAGTAACATTTGACACTTTATGTGCGCCGCTACAGAGAGTCCGGCATGGAGAGGATGCGATGACCGACTATTTCCCCGGCTTCGGCAACCATGTTTCGACCGAGGCGGTCCCCGGCGCCCTGCCGGTTGGGCGCAACAGCCCGCAAAAGCCGGCCTATGGCCTCTATGCCGAGCAGCTTTCGGGCACGGCCTTCACCGCGCCGCGCCATGAGAACCGCCGGTCCTGGCTCTATCGCCTGCGCCCAACCGCCGAGCATCCGCCCTTCACCCGCTATCAGGGCGCGCCGCATTTCGCGGCTGACCTGCCCGGCGAGCCCCTGCCCCCCAATCGCCTGCGCTGGAACCCGGTAGAGGCACCCGCCCCGGGCACCGACCTGGTCGATGGCATGGTCACGATGCTAGCCAACCGCGATCCCGCCGATCTCGAGGGCGTGGCGGTGCATGTCTATGCCGCCAACAAGGACATGGAGGCCCGCGTCTTCTTCGACGCGGATGGCGAGCTGCTCTTCATCCCGCAGGCGGGCCGGCTGGCCCTGCTGACCGAGCTCGGCCGCATCGATGTCGCCCCTGGCCAGGTCGCCCTGATCCCGCGCGGCGTCCGTTTCCGCGCGCTGCTGCCCGATGGCAGCGCGACCGGCTATGTCGCGGAGAACCACGGCGCGCTGTTCCGCCTGCCCGATCTCGGCCCGATCGGCGCGAACGGCCTCGCCAATCCACGCGACTTCGAGACGCCCGCCGCCTGGTTCGAGGATCGGGACGAGCCCTTCGAAGTGATCCAGAAGCACCTGGGCCACCTGTGGACCACCACCCTGCCCCACAGCCCGCTCGACGTGGTCGCCTGGCACGGCAATCTCGCGCCCTGGCGCTATGACCTCTCCCGGTTCAACACGATGAACACGGTGAGCTTCGACCACCCTGATCCCTCGATCTTCACGGTACTGACCTCGCCCTCGGACGTGCCGGGCCGCGCCAATGCGGACTTCGTGATCTTCCCGCCGCGCTGGATGGTCGCCGAGGACACGTTCCGCCCGCCCTGGTTCCACCGCAACATCATGTCCGAGGCGATGGGGCTGATCACCGGCGCCTATGACGCCAAGGCCGAAGGCTTCGCGCCCGGCGGCCTGTCGCTGCACAACCTGATGGCCGGCCACGGCCCCGACGTGACGAGCTGGCAGGGTGCGACCAACGCGGACCTCAAGCCGCACAAGATCGCCGGTACCATGGCCTTCATGGTCGAGACCTGCTGGCCCTATAAACCGACCCGCTACGCCCTCGACCGCGCCCAGCCCGACTATGACGCGGCGTGGGAGGGGTTCCCAAAGGCGCAGTTGCCCAAGTGAGTGAACGCCTCACCGAAACGCCTCCCAACGTCACCCTCGGCCCGCTCGACCTGATCGCCGACGGCAAGGCGCGCAACTTCGTCCTCGAAATGCGCGCCGGCCGCTTCCACGGCTTCGTCGTCCGCCGGGGCGAAACCGTGCGCGGCTATCTCGACCTTTGCGCACACATGGCGCTGCCGCTGTCGAACAAGCTCGACGACTACCTCACCCCCGATGGCAGCCATATCCAGTGCAGCTGGCACGGCGCGCTTTACCGGATCGAGGATGGCGTCTGCGTCGGCGGCCCGTGCACTGGCGCGAAGCTCCGCCCCTGGCCGGTGACGGTGATCGACGGCAAGATCGTCACTGCCTGATCGTCCTTGCGCGGGCTCGCGAAATGCGGGATTAGAGGCGATAATAAGTCAGCAATACTGACCATCTTTGGAGAGTGGCCATGACCCCCGATTTCGATTTCGGCCTGGGCGAAACCGCAGACATGATCCGCGAGACGACGCAGCGCTTCGCCAAGGAGCGTATCGAGCCGCTTGCCGCGAAGATCGATGCCGAGGACTGGTTCCCGCGCGACGAGCTCTGGCCCGCCATGGGCGAGCTCGGCCTGCACGGCATCACCGTCGAGGAAGAGTTTGGCGGCCTGGGCCTCGGCTATCTCGAGCATGTCATCGCGCAGGAAGAAATCGCCCGGGCTTCGGCCTCGATTGGCCTCTCTTACGGCGCCCATTCAAACCTTTGCGTCAACCAGATCCGCCGCTGGGCCAACCCGGAGCAGAAGGCGAAGTACCTTCCCAAGCTGATCTCGGGCGAGCATGTCGGCAGCCTCGCCATGTCGGAGGCCGGCGCCGGCTCGGACGTCGTCTCGATGAAGCTGCGCGCCGAGAAGACCGATCGGGGCTACGTCCTCAACGGCACCAAGTTCTGGATCACCAACGCGGCCTATGCGGACACGCTGGTGGTCTACGCCAAGACCGGCGAGGGCTCGCGCGGCATCACCACCTTCCTGATCGAGAAGGACATGCCCGGCTTCTCGATCGGCCAGAAGATCGACAAGATGGGCATGCGCGGCTCGCCCACTGCCGAGCTGGTGTTCAACGATTGCGAAGTGCCCGAGGAAAACGTCATGGGCCCGCTCAACGGCGGCGTCGGCGTGCTGATGTCCGGCCTCGATTATGAGCGCACCGTGCTCTCGGGCATCCAGCTCGGCATCATGCAGGCCTGTCTCGACGTGGTCCTGCCCTATATCCGCGAGCGCAAGCAGTTCGGCCAGGCGATCGGCCATTTCCAGCTGATGCAGGCCAAGGTGGCGGACATGTACGTCGCGCTCAACAGCGCGCGTGCGTACGTCTATGCCGTGGCGAAGAGCTGCGACGCGGGCAAGACCACCCGCTTCGACGCGGCCGGCGCGATCCTGCTCGCGTCCGAGAGCGCGGTGAAAGTCTCGCTCGAGGCGATCCAGGCGCTGGGCGGTGCCGGCTATACCAAGGACTGGCCGGTCGAGCGCTTCGCTCGCGACGCCAAGCTGCTCGACATCGGCGCGGGCACCAACGAAATCCGCCGCATGCTGATCGGCCGGGAGCTGATCGGCGCTTGAAGGCGCTGCGCATCCTGGGCGTGATCGGCGCGATCCTGCTGATGGCGGGCGAAGGTTATCGCTCTTGGGGTGCGGGCCGCCCGGCGGTGTTCTGGATGGACGACATGCTCGCCGGCGCGATGATGATCGCCGCCGCGATTCTCATCGGCCGCCAGAGTTTCGCCACCCGCAGCTTCTTCGCGGCAAGCTGGGGCGTGGCGGTCGGCATGCTCTACGGCAGCTTCTTCGGGAAGCTCTACGATCCGGCGAACAGCAACCCGGGCAATTTCTCGATCGGCCTGCTGACCTGGCTGGTCGGCGCCGCCTTCGTCATCGCGATCGGCGGGCTGGTGGCGAGCATCGTGCTGCCCGGCCCGCACCGATAAACCTCCCCGAGCGTTGCCCGGGGAGGCGCATCCGGTCACCCTGCCTTCACGGTCTCCACCGCCTCGAGGATCGCCGCCGCGACGGCCTCGGGCTGCGACAGCAGCGAAAGATGCCCGGCCTTCAGCTCGGTGGTCCTGGCGTTCATCTGCGCCGCGAACTGGCGCTCGAGATCGACGTTCACCACCCGGTCCTCGGCAGAGACCAGATACCAGCACGGAAGGCTTTCCCAGGCGGCGATAGTCGCCGTGTCGCCGAAGGTGCTGGCGGCGAGCGGCGGCTGGACGGCCGCCAGCACCCGCGCCTCGGCTTCGGGCAGGTCATTGGCGACATCCTCGATCCAACCCTGCTCGCTGATCTTGAGATAGCCGTTGCCGTCGTCGCTGATCCGGCCCAGCGCCGGCGGTGCGGGGTACGCGCCGACCAGCGCGCCAAGCGTCTCGCCCGCCTTGGGCGCGAAGGCGGCGACATAGACCAGCGCCTTCACCTTGTCGTGCGCCCCGGCCTCGGTGATGACCGCTCCGCCCCAGCTATGGCCGGCCAGCACCACCGGCCCGGCCACGGCATCCAGCGCGCGCCGCGTCGCCGCGACATCGTCGGCCAGCGAATTGGTGGGGTTCTGCACCGCGACCACGCTCAGCCCTTCAGCCTGCAGCAACGGGATCACCCGCTGCCAGCTCGATCCGTCCGCCCAGGCGCCGTGCACCAGAACGACCGTTGGCGTGTCGGCTTTGCTATCCATGATCTTCACTCCAGGCAGGCGTCACCGGATTGGCGACGGTGCCAGCCTGGAGGCGGATCGGCGGTTCGATCAATCTGGCCTTGGGGTGTCGTGCCCACTCAAAGGAGTGAGCACGACGCCAATTTCACCAGATCTTCACGCGCTTGTCGGGCGTCAGGTACAGCTTCTCGTTCGGCTGGACATTGAACGCCGGATACCATGCGTCGAGATTGCGCACGGTGAAGGCACGCCAGCGACCCGGCGCGTGCGCATCGGTCGCCACTTCGGCCCGCAGCGCCTGGTCGCGCTGCTTCTCGCGCCAGCTCTGGGCAAAGGCGAGGAAGAAGCGCTGGTCGCCGGTCAGCCCGTTGATTACCGGCGCTTCCTTGCCCTTGAGCGAAGCGTGATACGCCTCATAGGCCGCGGTCAGCCCCGCCACGTCGGCAATGTTCTCGGCCAGCACCTGCTTGCCGTTGAGGAACAGCCCGGGCAGCACCTCATAGGCGCTATACTGCGCCGCCAGCGCCGCGCTCGCCTGCTCGAAATGCTTGAGATCCTCGGGCGTCCACCAGTTGCGCAGCTTGCCCGCGCTGTCGAAACTCGAACCGGTATTGTCGAAGCTGTGGCTGATCTCATGTCCGATCGTCGCGCCGATCGAGCCATAGTTCGCCGCCGCATCGGACTTGGGATCGTAGAACGGTGCCTGCAGGATCGCCGCCGGGAAGTTGAGCGCGTTCTGCAACGGCAGGTTGACCGCGTTGACGGTCTGCGGCGTCATCCACCACTCGCCCTTGTCAACCGGCTTGCCGATCTTGGCGAGCTGGTGCGCCGTCTCTGCCTTGTCCGCGCGGATCAGGTTGCCGACCGGATCGTTCGCCTTCACGTCGAGCGACGCATAGCTGCGCCACGTCTCGGGATAGCCGACACCGACGCGCATCGTCTCGATCTTCTTGCGCGCCTCGGCCTTGGTCGCCTCGTCCATCCAGCTGAGCCCGGCGACGCGCTTGTCGAACGCCGCCTTGATGTTGGCCACCATGTTCTGGATGTCGGCCTTGGATGAGGCCGGGAAATAGTCCTTCACATAAAGCTGGCCGACCGCATCACCCAGATTGTTGTTCACGCTGGCGATCGCGCGCTTGTCACGCGGACGCATCGCCTGCTGGCCGCGCAGTTGCTTCGCGAAGAAGTCGAAGCTCGCCTGGTCGAACCGGCTCGGCAGCACCGAGGTGACCTGGTTGATCTGGTGGAAGGCCAGCCAGTCCTGCCACGCCTCGACCGGCTCACTCTCGACCAGCTTGGCCAGCTTCACCGCGGTATCGGGCTGCCAGACGATGAATTCCTGCTGCGAGCCGAGGCCCGCCGCGGCCCAGAAGCCGTCCCAGTCGATCCCCGGCGCCTTGGCGGCGAAGTCGGCCTTCTTCCACCAGTTATCCGCCTTCTTCACGTCCTGGCTGGCGACCAGGTCGGTATGCGCGGTCGCGATCTTCGTCTCCAGGTCGAACACCCGCCCGGCACGCGCCGCCGGATCGCTCATTCCGGCCAGCGTGAAGATCTTGACCAGATACGCCTTGTAGCCCTCGCGCGCCTTCTTCATCTCCTCGGTCTGCGAGAGATAATAGTCGCGGTCCTCGAGCCCCAGCCCGCCCTGCAGCACATAGGGCACGGTCACGTCAGGCTTGTCGAGCGCCTGGCTCACCCACAGGCCGAACAGATTCTCGGTGTGGAAGTTGGTCGCGTTGAGCGGATCGACGTCGGCGCGGACATTGCCGCCGAGCATCGCCGAAAGCGCCTTCTTGTCCTTGATCGCCGCGATCGCATCCAGGGTCGGCTTGAGCGGCGTGATCCCCCGCGCCTCGATCGCGCCGGTATCGGTATAGGCATTGTACCAGTCGGCGATCCGCCGCGTGTCAGTGCCCGCCGCTGCATTGGCCTTCAGCGCGGCGTCGATGATCGCCTTGTTGTTCGCCTCGGACTTGTTGAACACGTCGAGGAACATGCCGGTCGCGGTGCGGTCGGCCGGGATCTCGGTCTTGGCGCGCCAGCCGCCATTCGCATATTCCTCGAAATCGTCGCCCGGCTTCACCTGCTTGTCGAGCCCGACCAGGTCGACGCCGACGCCGGTGCCGGCCGAAACGCTGGTGCCCGCGCCATTGCCGGAGGGCGTGCATGCGGTGGTCGCGAGCAGTGCCGCGACGAGGAGTGCATGGGTCTTCAAGGCGACTCTCCTGTATTGCTGTATGGCAGGGGTGCTACTCCTGCGTTTCCCTTTTCGCCAGCACCTTCCCATGCCCGCTCCGGCGGTGTAGGGAGAAGAAAACTAGGACAGGAAGGATGCCCTATCTATGAGCGCCCCGGTGCTCGATTCGAGGGTTGCGGCCGACAGCGCGGAATTCCGCGCGCGTGCCGCCCATAACCGCGCGCTGGTCGATCAGCTCCGCGCCGATGTCGCCCAGGCAGCGCTCGGCGGCTCTGAGGCTTCGCGCACCCGCCACACCAGTCGCGGCAAGCTGCTGCCCCGCGAACGCGTCGAGCGGCTGCTCGATCCGGGCGCGCCGTTCCTCGAAATCGGCCAGCTCGCCGCCTGCGACATGTACGAGGGCGAAGTCCCCGGCGCCGGCATGATCGCCGGAGTCGGCCGCGTCTCCGGCCGCACCGTGATGATCGTCTGCAACGACGCCACGGTGAAGGGCGGCACCTATTATCCGATGACGGTGAAGAAGCATCTCCGCGCCCAGGAGATCGCCGAGCAGAACCGCCTGCCCTGCATCTACCTGGTCGATTCGGGCGGCGCCAATCTGCCCCACCAGGCCGAGGTCTTCCCCGATCGCGATCATTTCGGCCGGATCTTCTTCAACCAGGCGAACATGTCGGCCAAGGGCATCCCGCAGATCGCCTGTGTGATGGGCAGCTGCACGGCGGGCGGCGCCTATGTCCCCGCCATGTCCGACGAGACGGTGATCGTCCGCGAGCAGGGCACGATCTTCCTCGCCGGCCCGCCGCTGGTGAAGGCCGCCACCGGCGAAGTGATCAGCGCCGAGGACCTGGGCGGCGGCGACCTGCATGCGCGCAAGTCGGGCGTGGTCGATCATCTCGCCGAGAATGACGAGCATGCGCTGACCATCGTCCGCGACATTATCAGCCACCTCCCCGCCGATCGCGAGCCGGACCTCAAGCTGCTCGATCCCCGCGCGCCGAAATACGAAGCCGAAGAGCTTTACGGGATCATCCCCGAAGACGTCCGCGCACCCTATGACGTGCACGAGGTGATCGCCCGGATCACCGACAACAGCGAATTCCACGAGTTCAAGGCGCTCTACGGCAGCTCGCTGGTCTGCGGCTTCGCGCATATCTGGGGCATGCCGGTCGGCATCATCGCCAATAACGGCGTGCTGTTCAGCGAGAGCGCCCAGAAGGGCGCGCATTTCATCGAGCTATGCTGTCAGCGCCGCATCCCCCTGCTCTTCCTCCAGAACATCTCCGGCTTCATGGTCGGCGGCAAGTATGAGGCGGAAGGCATTGCAAAACATGGCGCAAAGCTGGTCACCGCTGTCGCCACCGCGACCGTACCCAAGATCACCGTGCTGATCGGCGGCAGCTTCGGCGCCGGCAATTACGGCATGTGCGGCCGCGCCTATTCGCCCCGCTTCCTGTTCACCTGGCCCAACAGCCGCATCTCGGTGATGGGCGGAGAGCAGGCGGCGAGCGTGCTGGCGACGGTCCACCGCGATGCCGACAAATGGACGCCGGAGGAGACGGAAGCCTTCAAGGCCCCGATCCGCCAGCGCTACGAGGACGAAGGCAACCCCTGGCACGCCACCGCGCGGCTATGGGACGACGGCATCATCGACCCCGCCCAGACCCGTGACGTCCTCGGCATCGCGCTGGCCGCAACGCTCAACGCGCCGATCCCGGAGCGGCCCGCGTTCGGCGTGTTCCGGATGTGATGAGGCCTAACGCCTTCTCTTCATTCCTCCCCGAGCTTGCCTCGGGGAGGGGGACCGCCCGGCGCAGCCGGGTGGTGGAGGGGCAATCGCGACCGCGCCTCGGCAACGACCCCGCGCAATACAGCATCCAGATCCCGCAAAACCTCGGCCACCGGAATCCGCAGCGTCGCTATCCCGCATTCGGCCAGCCAGGCATCCCGCTGAGTATCCCGGGCAGGCCGCTCGCCAAATCCATGCGCCTCGCCATCCACCTCGATCGCAAGCCGCGCGTCGCTGCAATAGAAGTCGAGACTGAACGCACCCGTCGCATGCTCGTGACGAAACTTGAGCCCGGCCGGTCGCTTGCGCAGCTCCCGCCACAACAGGCCCTCCGGCAAACTCATCTCACGTCGCCGCGCTCGCGCCCGCTGCACGGCGCGCTTGCTCCCTTTCGGCGCATAATCCTTGAACATCGCACCTGCCCCTCCACCATGCTTCGCATGGTCCCCCTCCCCGAGACTAGCTCGGGGAGGAATTGAAAGGTCCGCTATGAAGCTTGTTGTCGCAGCCGCCCTCCTCCTCGCCCCGCTCCCAGCGCTGGCCCAGTCCGGCCCCGTCACGCCCGCCGCCAAGCTCCCCCCGGCCAATCCGCTCCCCTATGAGGATGCCGAAGCCGCCGCCGTGCTGGCCCCGATCAACGCGATGTTCGCCGGCCTCGCCGCGCATGACGGCGCCGCGATCCTTGCCCAGACGCGCCCCGAGGGCGGTGCCACCGTCGCGGTCGAGAAGCCCGACGGCAGCCGCGCGATCCGCCACCTCAGCTGGGCCGATTTCGCCGGCGGCATCAAGCCCGGCCCGGAGAAGCTGGAGGAGCGCATCTCCACCCCCGCGATCGAAGTCGATGGCGACATCGCCATGGTCTGGGCGCCCTATGTCTTCCTGATCGACGGCAAGGCGCACCATTGCGGCATCAACCATTTCGACCTGCTTCGCGAGCATGGCAGCTGGAAGGTGCTCAACGTCACCTGGTCGCAGCGCACCACCGGGTGCACCGTGCAATGAGCCGCGACACCCTCTTCCTGCTCGACCCCGACTGGGCCGATCCGGCCCATGGCGGCGAGCGGCATTTCTACTGCAAGGAATGCATGATCGTGGAAGGCCTGCTCGCCACCTTCCCCGAGCGCGCGAAGGACATCGACGTCGTCCGCGTCGCCTGGCCGCGCCCCCGCGCGGCGGTGGTGGAGGCAATCGGCGCGGACAACCAGAACCTGCCGGCCCTGGTTTGGGACGGTGGCTTCGCCAACGACATCGAAGCGTTGCTGGCGGCTCTCGCCGAACGTCATGGTTTCCCGGAGCGCCACCCTTGAGCACTGGAAATGTAGGATTTTCCATGTTGAAACGAGATTCTGGAGCGCCCCAATGTCGGCCGCTCGCACATGCGTGGGGATTCAAGGGATTCAAGATAATGCACAACCAGATGGTTGAATATCGATGATCCAGTCCCTGCTTATCGCCAATCGCGGCGAGATCGCCTGCCGCATCATCCGCACCGCGCGCGAGATGGGCATCCGCACCGTCGCGGTCTTCTCCGATGCCGACGCGAAGGCGCTCCATGTTCGCCAGGCCGATGAAGCCGTGCATATCGGCCCCTCGCCTGCCCGCGAGAGCTATCTGGTCGGCGACAAGATCATCGCAGCTGCCAAGGCGACCGGCGCCGAGGCGATCCATCCCGGCTATGGCTTCCTGTCGGAGAATGCCGACTTCGCCGAAGCGGTGATCGCCGCCGGGCTGGTCTGGGTCGGCCCCAAGCCCGACAGCATCCGCGCCATGGGCCTGAAGGATGCCGCCAAGGCACGGATGATCGCCGCCGGCGTGCCCGTCACCCCCGGCTATCTCGGCGAGGACCAGTCTCCCGACCGGCTCCAGGCAGAGGCGGACGCGATCGGCTATCCCGTGCTTATCAAGGCCGTGGCCGGCGGCGGCGGCAAGGGCATGCGGCTGGTCGAGGCTGCGGGGGAGTTCCTCGACGCCCTCGCTTCCTGCAAGCGCGAGGCCGCCAGCTCGTTCGGCGACGACCGGGTGCTGCTCGAGAAGTACATTCTCTCACCGCGCCATATCGAAGTGCAGGTGTTCGGCGACACGCACGGCAATGTGGTCCACCTGTTCGAGCGCGACTGCTCGCTCCAGCGCCGCCACCAGAAGGTGATCGAGGAAGCCCCCGCGCCGGGCATGGACGAAGAAACGCGCGAAACGATCTGCGCTGCCGCCGTCCGCGCCGCGCAGGCGGTCGACTATGTCGGCGCCGGCACGATCGAGTTCATCGCCGACGCCAGCGAAGGCCTGCGCGCCGACCGTATCTGGTTCATGGAGATGAACACCCGCCTCCAGGTCGAGCATCCGGTGACCGAGGAGATCACCGGCCAGGACTTGGTCGAATGGCAGCTGCGCGTCGCCTCGGGCGAGCCGCTGCCGCTCCGCCAGGACGAGCTTGAGATCAACGGCCACGCCATGGAAGCGCGGCTCTATGCGGAGGACCCGGCCAAGGGCTTTCTGCCCTCGACAGGCACGCTCGAAATCTACCGCGCGTTCGAGGATATTCGCGAGGACGCCGGCGTCGAGGAAGGCGACACGATCTCGCCTTTCTACGATCCGATGATCGCCAAGCTGATCGCACATGCCGAGACCCGCCAGGAGGCCATCGAGCAGTTGAGCGACGCCTGCCATTCCACGGACATCTATCCGGTCAGAACCAACGCCGCCTTTCTGCGGCGCGCGCTCGACCATGAGGATTTCCAGGCCGGACAGATCGACACCGGCTTTATCGAGAAGCATCTCGACGCGCTCCTGCCCCCGGCCGACCTGCGCGAGACCGTGATTATGGACGCGATCACCACCCTTGCCGCCTATGAGCAGGAGGATCACTGGTTCTCGAGCAACGGTGCCCAGCCCTTCGCGGCGCCATCGGGCAAACCGTCGCGCGATATCACCGGTTTCCGGCTGAATCGGCAGCCCGAGCGCAAGATTCGCGTGATGCACGGCGGCACCATCTATGAGCGCGAGCTGCCGCCCAACTGGCAAAATCGCTTCCCGGTCTTCGCCGAGCCGGTTGCGGGTGGTTTCGTCATCTGGGACGACGCCCAGAATTTTCTGTTCACACCGGTACGGCACGAAGGGCGCTCCGGCGGCACCGCCGGCGACGGCGCGATCCTCGCCCCGATGCCGGGCCGCGTGACCTCGGTCGAGGTCGTGAAGGGCGACAGCGTCACCAAGGGCCAGCGCCTGGTCACGCTGGAGGCGATGAAGATGGAACATGGCCTCACTGCCCCATTCGATGGCATCGTCACCGAGCTCACCGTGGCGCAAGGCAGCCAGGTGAGCGAAGGTACGCTGCTGGTGAAGGTCGAGAAGGCGGACTAACCCCAACCGTCACCCTGAACTTGTTTCAGGGTCCAACCTTCCACGGGCGATACCGCTTGTGGTGCCTTGGATGCTGAAACAAGTTCAGCATGACGAAGAAGAAGGCGGATCGAATGGCAGGCAGGTTCTACGACGAATGGCAGGTTGGCGACACCGTCGCCCACGAACTCCGCCGCACGGTGACGGAGACGGACAACCTGCTGTTCTCGACGATGACCCACAACACCCAGCCGCTCCATCTCGATGCTGAGGCGGCGAAGGCGAGCGAGTTCGGCCAGATCCTCGTCAACGGCACCTTCACCTTCAGCCTGATGGTCGGCATCACCGTAGGCGACACCACCGCCGGCACGCTGGTCGCCAATCTCGGCTATGACCAGCTACGCATGCCCAAGCCCGTCTTCATCGGCGACACGCTGCACGCCGAGAGCGAAGTGGTCGAGCTGCGCCCCAGCAAGTCGCGCCCCGGCCAGGGCATCGTCACCTGGCAGCACCGCATGCTCAACCAGCGCGGCGAACTGGTCTGCGAATGCCTGCGCTCGGCCCTGCTCAAGAGCCGGCCGGCGGCATGACGGACCATGCCGACATCGTCGTGATCGGCGGCGGTGCGGCGGGCGTCGGCGCGCTGCGCACCCTCGCCGATGCCGGAAGAGACGTGCTGCTGCTCGAGGCGCAGGACCGGCTCGGCGGCCGCGCCCATACCGTCCATATCGCCGGCATGCCGATCGACATGGGCGCGGGCTGGCTCCATTCGGCGCCGAAGAACCCGTGGGTAGGCATTGCGGAGGCGCGCGGCTTCACCGTCTATCGCGCCCCGGCCCGCTGGGGCGAGCAATGGCGCGAAATCGGCGCGACCAAGGCCGAGCAGCAGGCGCTGTGGCACGCATTCGAAGCCTTCATGGAGGCGATGCGCACCCCACCGCCCAGCGACTGCGCCGCCGATCTCCTGCCTCCGAACGGCGAATGGAACCCCGCGCTCGACGCGCTCTCCGGCTATATCAACGGCGCCCCGATGCGCGAGATGTCGGCGATCGACTGGCAGGCCTATGAGAACGAATCGATCGACGTGAACTGGCGCGTCGAGCAGGGCTATGGCGCGCTGGTCTCCTCGCACGCCGCCTGGCTACCGGTAGTGCTCGGCACTCCGGTCACCGCGATCGACACCTCGGGCCGGCAGCTCCGCATCGAGACCCCGCGCGGGAGCATCACCGCGAATTCCGCGATCATCACCGTCTCGAGCAACGTCCTCGCCAGCGGCGCGATCCGCCTGCCGGGGCACGACGCGATCCTCCACGCCGCCGCCCAGCTCCCGCTCGGCCTGGCCGACAAGCTGTTCTTCACGCTGGAGGACGCGGATGATGTCGACGACAACGCCCATCTCCTCGGCAATCCACGCAGCGCGCTGACCGGCACCTATACGCTCAAGCCGCTCGGCCGGCCGCTGGTCGAGTGCATGCTCGGCGGCGAAGGCGCGCGGGCGATGGAGAAGGAAGGGTTGAACGGCGCCGCCGATTTCGCGATCGGCGAGCTGGTCCACCTGCTCGGCAGCGACTGGCGCAGGAAGCTCCGGTTCGTCGCCGGCTCGGCCTGGGGCCGCGAGACCTATGTCCTGGGCGGCTACAGCCACGCCCGCCCCGACCAGCACGCCGCGCGCGCGGTGCTGCGCGCCGGCGCCGACCCGCGCATCCGCTTCGCCGGCGAAGCGACCTCGGACGGCGAATTCTCCACCGCCCACGGCGCCTACAATACCGGCGTCGCGGCAGCGAAGGCGCTGCTCTAGGCCGCCTTCCCCCGCGCCACAGGATTGGAAAACTCCATCTCCTGGTCGATCCCGCCGAACTTGAGCGCCATCACGTCGCGCGCGTAATTCTGGTTCAGCCGCCACGGCTTGCGCGAGCCCTGGCGCGGCAGCTTGTCGTTGGCGCGCTGGACATAGCCCGAGGTGAAGTCGAGGAACGGGACTTCCTCCACCGGCGCCGCGATCCGCGGGGTCACCTGGCGCATCCCGCGCTTCTTCATCGCATTGAGCAGCCGCGTCACATAGTTCGCGGTCAGGTCGCTCTTCAGCGTCCAGCTCGCATTGGTATAGCCGAACGAGATCGCGAAATTGGGCACGTCCGCGAACATCATGCCCTTGTAGGTCATCGCCTTGCCGGGATCGAAGGCCGTGCCATCGACACGGATCGGCATCCCGCTGAACAGCTGGATCTCCAGCCCCGTCGCGGTCACCACCAGGTCGGCCGCGATCTCCTTGCCCGAGCCGAGCTTGAGCCCGTCCGCCGTGAAGTGATCGATCGTGTCGGTCACCACCTCGGCCTTGCCGGTCTTGATCGAAGCGAACAGGTCCGCATCGGGCACCAGGCATACGCGCTGGTCCCAGGGATTGTAGCGCGGGGTGAAGTGCGTCCCCACGTCATAGTCCGGTCCCAGCTCGTCCTGGACCATCTGGACGATCCGTTCCCTGGCCTTGTCCGGGTTCTTGCGCGCCAGCCCGTAGAAGAATTGCTGGAGCAGCACATTCTTCCACCGCGTGATGCCATAGGCGGTCTTCGCCGGCATCCAGCTGCGCATCCAGTTCGCCACCGCGTCCTGCGAGGGCCGCGAGACGATGTAGGTCGGCGAGCGCTGCAGCATCGTCACATGCGCCGCCTGCTTGGCCAGCTCGGGCACCAGGGTCACCGCGGTCGCGCCGCTGCCGATCACGACGACGCGCTTGTCCTTGTAGTCGATCTCCGGCGTCCAGAATTGCGGATGGACCACCCGCCCCTTGAAGTCTGCCACGCCGGCGAAATCGGGCGTGTAGCCCCGCGCGTAATTATAATAGCCGGTGCACAGGAACAGGAAGGCGCAGGTGAAGGTCACCGCTTCCCCGCCCCGTTCGGCGGTGACGGTCCATAATGCGTCGGCTGAAGACCAGCTCGCCCCCGTCACCCGCGTCGAATAGCGGATATGCTCGTCGATGCCGTAGTCCTTCACGGCCTCGTCGAGATAGTTGAGGATCGAGGGACCGTCGGCGATCGCCTTGCTCTCGGTCCAGGGCCGGAAGGAGAAGCCGAGCGTGAACATGTCCGAGTCCGATCGGATGCCCGGATAGCGGAACAGGTCCCAGGTCCCGCCCAGCCGCTCGCGCCCCTCGAGCACGACATAGGAGCGGTCCGGGCTGTTCTTCTGCAGGTGCCAGGCCGCGCCGACGCCGGAGATTCCGGCGCCTACGATCACCACGTCGAAATGCTCGGCCATGTCCTCTCCCGATCTTCTGTTTACATCACTGTAAGCAGAGAAACGGGCAGGCTCAATAATCCCGCGAATATTTGAGGCTGACGCTCGATCCGCCGAACGACCCGGCCTGCGAGAGCAGGCTCAGCGTGCGGCTCAGCGAGATCTCCAGCTGCGTGGCGGTGAAGCCCCGCGCGTCGGTGATGATCTCCACATAGATGTCATCGGTCAGATACTTGCCCGCCGCCAGTGCCATGCCGCGTCCGGTCACATCATCAGCGCCCAGGATTCGCAGCCGGTCGATGCCCGTGGCCGATTTGAGCTGGCCGAGCGGATTAAGCCCGCCGCCGGTGCTGCTCAGCGACTGGAGCGCCGCCGCCAGCTGGATCGCCTCGGTCGCCGACAGGTTCGTCACGTTCGTCCCGAAGAACAGCCGCGCCAGCACTTCCTCCTGCGGCAGCGTCGGCGTCGAGCTGAATGCGATCTGCGGCTGCTGCGCGGTGCCCGACACGGTCAGGATCGCGGTGATCCCCTCCGCCGTCGTGCTCGCCTGGATATCGACCGAGGGATTGGTCAGCGTCGATCCCTGGAAGCGGATCGTGCCGCGGCTGATGTCGAAGCGCCGGCTGGCGAAACTGTAGGTGCCGCGCACAATCTCCATCGTGCCGCGCACATCGGGCGCCAGCGTCGTGCCGCGCACCGTCACCTGTGCCCGCCACTCGCTCTCCAGCCCCATGCCGTTCACGAACAGCCGGTTGTCGGCGTTGATGCGCAGGTTGAGGTCGAAATCGCCGAAGGAGCGGCGGATCACCTGTGCCGGCGTATCCTCCTGGCCATTGGGGTTCTTGCGGCGCACGCCGGTCAGCTCGGGCACTTCGGCGGCGCCCTGGCGGATGATCTGGTAATGCGCCTCGGGCACGGTCAGCCGTCCGTCGATCCGCGAGACCTGCGGGTTCTTGGTGATCGTGATCCGGCCCGTCGCGGTCGCTCCCAGCGCATCGCTGCGCGCCAGCCGGGCATTATCGAGATCGGCGGTGATCGCGATCGGATAGCCGTTCGCCGAAGACAGGCTCACCTTGCCCTGCGCCTTCACCGTCCCCTCACCGGCCCTGGCGGTCAGCGAATTGAGGAGGAACTCGTCGTTCGAGAAGGTGCCGTCGATCTGCATGCCCGTAAGCCGGGTGCCGAAATTCTCGTTCTCGTAGGTGAGGTTGCTGGCCCGCACGACACCGGCCAGCTGCGGCGCCTCGACCTTGCCCGAGAAGTCCGCCGCGATCCCGATCGGCCCGTCGAGCTGCTGGCCCGAAAGCCCCGCCAGCGAGAAAGGCACTGCCGCAGGCCCGTTATACCGGATGCCGCCCGAGAGCGGCGCGGCGAACATCCGCTCGGTCCAGCTGCCCGCGTCGGGCCCGAGCGGGCTCAGCGTCGCGATCACGCGGCCGATCGTCGTGTTGCCCCGGCGGATCAGCGCCCGCGCGTCCCCGCCATTGGGCAGCAGCTTGCCGACGAAGCTGACGTTCACCGGCGTTGACACGCTGGCCAGGCTCGCCCGGGTGAAGTCGCTGATCTCCAGCCGCGCATCAGCGCTCGGGAAGGCCTCGGGCGAAGTCTGGGCGAAATCCAGGCTGCCGGTCGCGGTGCCGCCGATACCCAGATCGGGAACGAAGGCATTGACCACCGAAATATCGAGACTGTCGAGCCGCGCCTGCAGCACCATGCCCTTGCCATAGCTGCCGGCGATGCGCGCGCTGCCCTTGTCGAAATCCAGCTTGGTCGGCAGCAGGTGATACACGCCGTCGCGCCGCTCGATCCGCGCCGGCTGGGCGGTCTTGAAGCCGATCCCGCTGCCCTGCCCCTGCACCGCCACCAGCCAGTCATCCGGCGCCAGCTTCGCGTTCGCGGCGATCTGGAACGGCACGCCGGTCGAACCATTGGCGAAGAGCTGCGCGGTGCCGTTGCCGCCGGCATAGGCGATCTTGGCCCGCCCGGTCTTGAGCACGAAATTGCCCTGGCGCAGATTCGCCACCTGCACGTCGCCGTTGATCTCCGGCGTATCGGCCAGCACGATATTGCCGTCGATCAGGGCGCGCCCGATCGTCAGCCCGGCAGCCCCCGGTATCTTCGCGTTGGACGCCGTCGCCTTCACGTCCGCCCGCTGCAGCTTGCCTTGCGCGGACAGCGCCGCGCGGCCGACCACGCCCGATCCGTTGAACGCCAGCGCGCCCTCGAACGGCCCGGCGGCGGTCTGCGCGATCTTGCCGGTGATATCCATGCCGGCGAAGCGGCCCGAATTGATGTCGATCGCCAGCCGGTTGCCGGTGCGCACCAACACATCGGCGTTGAACGGCCCGTAATCGGTGTCGCCCCTGGCCAGCACCGCCCAGGCATTGCCGCGCCCGCGCACCTGCGCCTCGAGATTGGCGAGCCCGATGCCCAGCCCCGGCTTGGCCGCCTTCAACAGCACCACCGGTGCGTTCAGGGTGCCGGTAACCCGCGCGGTCAGCGGACCGTAATCGTCGGAAACCGCATCGGCATTGATCAGGATCGGCCCCGCCGGATCATAGCGCCCGGAGCCACGCAGCACGCGGAACTTGGGCGCCTTCATCTTCACGTCGCTGATGCTGATCACGCCCTTGGGATCGAGCACCAGCCGCGCCGAGGCGACGGCGTTGCCGCCCAGGAACTCGCGCGCGCCATCGTTGAAGATCTTGCGGGAATTGCCGGCGATATGGCCCTTGATGCCCCAGCCGCCGCCCGGCGCGGCATAGAGTTCGGCATCGGTCTTCAGGTCGACGATACCGACGCCGTCGATCTGATAGTCGTTCACTCGCCCCTTGAGCGCACCGGTATAGCGGCCCTTGCCGACATCGGCGGCGATGATCGCGGTCGCATCGATCTTGTCCGATCGGATGCGGAGATTGTCGGACAGCACCTGCTGGCCGGAGATCGCGAGATCGCCATTCACCGTCAGGTTGGTCACCAGCCCGCCCGCCGCGGCGTTCAGTCCGGAGACCCGCTTCGCCCGCGCCCGCACCGGCACGAGGATGCGATTGGCATCCACCTGCGCCCGGCCCTCGGCATAGAGCTGCTCGGCCAACGTCTCGCCAAAGCCGATCGCACCCGCGCTCAGTTTGTAGTCGACCACCGGCCGATTGAACGCGCCGTCCAGCGCGAGCGACGCACGCACCGATCGCCCGACCAGGTTCGGCGCGATCGCCCCGGCCTTGAGCAGGATCGCATCCACCTTGAAGTCATCGAACTGGTTATGCCCCAGGTCGATCTTGCCCTTGGCCTCCACCGACAGCGCATCGGAGTGGAGCTTGACCACGCCGTCCGCGATGCGGTCTGCCCATTTGGCGTCGATGTCGAGATCGAGCTGCGGCGAGGCCAGCCGTTCGACCGGCCCCTTCAGCCACACGCCCGGATGCAGCGGCCCGCGCAGCTGGAAGCGGCCATTGGTCGCGATCAGGTCGAGATTGGCGAGCTGTGCGCCACCCAGCGTGCCCAGTGCCTTGCCCTGCCAGCGCGCCCAGTCGCCCTTGCCGTTCACCGTCAGCCCCAGCGGCGCCTCAAGCCCCGCCAGCCCGGCGACCAGCCCCTTGGCCGGCGCATCGAGCTTCATGTCGATGTCGAACCGGTTCTTGTCCGGCGTCGCGTCGAGCCGGAGCGCCAGCTTGTCGCCGCCGGCCACGCCCGGCGCGGTCAGCGTCGCGCCGTCGAGCACCAGCTGTGCGCGGCCATCGGCCAGATGCGCCTTGCCCGCCAGCCGCCCGAGATAGCGGGCACGCCCGTCGACTTCCTTGGCGATGTCGATCCGCGCCACGTCGAGCCGGCCGATATCGATGTTGAGGTCAGGCAGCAGGGGCGCGTTGGGGTCGCCCGAGGCCTTGAGCGCCGGCATGCGCAGCAGCTTCAGCTCGGGGCTGGTGAGGCTGCGGATATCCACGCGGTTATTGAGATAGGCGAACGGCCGCCAGTCCATCCGGATCTCGCGGGTGGTAGCGAACACGCCCTTGATGTCGCGCACCTGCACGTCGCGCAGAATCATCGCGCCATACAGCGATCCGTCGATCCGCCCGATCCGGAAATTGAGCCCCGATCCCAGGGTCAGCCTGGCGATCTGGTCGGCGACGAAGCGCCGGCCCGGCTGGGTGTTGATCCCCAGCACGAGCGCGCCCACAGCCAATGCCAGCCCGGCGAGCGCGATCCCAGTCCATTTCACCACGCGCTGCCACAGCGGCCGCCGAACCACCAAGACCTCGGGCTCAGCCGTCACCACAGCCTCGGGCGTATCCTCCGCCATCAGAAGGCCTGCCCGATCGAGATGTAGAGCGAGATCTTCGATTCACCCGGCTTGCGCTTGATCGGCGTGGCGACATCAACGCGGATCGGGCCGAAATTGGTGTAGAGCCGCCCACCGATACCCGCGCCGAAGCGGATATTCTGCCCCGTCGGGTAGATGCCCTCATAGACTTGGCCGGCATCGATGAACGGCACGATGCCGTAATTGCCGAAGCGGTACCGCGCTTCGATCGCGAACTCGTTGAAGCTGCGCCCGCCCACCGGCTTGCCGTCGGGCGATCGCGGGCCAAGCTCCTGGTAGCCGAAGCCGCGCACCGATCCGCCGCCGCCTGCATAATAGCGCCGCGAGGGCGGCAGGTCGTCGCGTGCGATGCCCACGATCGAGCCGACGCGCGCCCGCCCGGCAACCACGATGTTGGTCGAAACCGGCTGGTAATAGGTCCCTTCCAGCATGAACCGCGCATAGGGCCGCGCCGCACCGCGCACCGAGGTCTCGGGGCTGGCATTCCCCTTGATCCGGAAGCCTCGCGTCGGGTTCAGCAGATTGTCCGAGCTGTCATAGCCGAGGAACAGCGGCGCGGCGGCGATCAGCCAGGTGCCGCGGTCGCGCTGGTTGCTGTTGTAGTTCCAGCGATCCTCGTTCGATCCGACCAGCTCGGCCCCGTAATAATAGGTCCAGCGCTTCTGCCAGATCGGCGTGGAATCGCGCGAATAGCGGAACGAGAGCGTGCCGGTGTAGCTCTCGTACGCGTCATAATCCTGGTGGTTGAGCTGCGCGGCTATCTGGAAGGTCCTGTCGCGCTGCCCGGCGTTCGATCGGCGGAAGGTGGTGGTCAGCCCCTGTTCCTGCGTGCCGAGCACACCCGCGACGATCAGCGCGCCTTCGGGTGGGAACAGGTTGCGGTGCGTCCAGCTGCCGGTCAGGCGGATGCCCTGCCCGGTCGAATAGCCCAGCTCCGCCGCCAGCGTCCGCGCCGGGCCGGGGTTCTGGCGCACCAGCAGGTCGACCACCTCGGTCCCGTCCGGCCCCGCCTTGTCGGTCCGCACCGGCTCGACCGAGACGGTGGAGAACAGGCTGGTCGCGATCATCGCCTCGCGCAGGTCGTCCACCGCGCGCACGTCGTACAGGTCGCCCGGCCTGTAGCGGCGCAGCACCTCGATGTGCTTGGTGTCGAACACCACCTTGCGCGCCCGGCGCTGGCGCCGCTGCCGCCGCTCGCCATTCGCCCCGCTGCCCTCGCCGCGCTGCGCCCGCCGCTCCGCCTGCTCGGCCAGCGTGCCGGTGCCCACTTCGGTGCGGATATCGCCGAACACCGCCCGCGGCCCCAGCGACACCGGCAGCGTATAGTCGCCGATATGGCTTTCCTCATCGAGCAGGATGTCGCGCTGCCCGACCTTGACGAAGGGATAGCCCTGTTGCGGCAGCCGCAGCGCCACATTCGCCTCGGCGCCCTGCACACGCTCCGCCTCGATCGGATCGCCCGGATTGAGGTTGAGCTCGCGCAGCAGCAGTCCCGGCGGGATGGTCGGATCGCTCTGCACCTTCACATCGCCCAGCCGGTAGAGCGGCCCCGGCGTCACGCTGATCGTCGCGGTCACGGTGCCCGGGGTCTTCGGGTTCTGGTCGATCGTCGAGAGCGCGGTCGCGTCATAATAGCCGCGCGAATTGAGCAGCCGTATCGCCAGCCTTTCGTCCTCGCGCGCCCGCGCCGCGACCATCGCGGTGTTCGCCGCCTTCCCGCCGCCATTCTCCAGCGCCGACAGATCCTCGAACAGCCCCTCGAGCCCGACCGCCGACAGCCCTTCCTCGCGCGTCACATAGCGGATCGTCACCGACTTCTTGTCGGCGACCTTGTCCTCGGGCGCGGGCTCGACCTTGAACTCGGCAAGCGGCGGCAGCGGTTTGGCGAATTCGGGATCTTCCGCCGGCGCCGCCGCGAACGTCTCCTCGGCCTGCTGCTGGATCTGCTGGGTAGCCTGGCCCTGCGTCGTCGGCACGGGCTTGGCCTCTCCACCCGTCGGCGACGGCATCGCTTCCAGCGGCGCGTTGATGTCGCCCCCGATCTTGGGCATCGCCGCCTCGAAATCGGCATCGGGCACGATCGGGCTCTCGTCCACCGGCGCGACGACGACCGTTCCGCTCTGCCCGGGAGTCGGCGCAGGCGTCGGGCTTGCCGAAGGCGCAGGTGCGGGGCCGGAGGGCGGTGCACCCTGGCCCGGCTTCGGATCGGAGATCTGCGCATGCGCAAGCCCCGGCACGAATGCCGTACCGGCGAGCGCCGCCAGCCAAATCCGCTTCACCCCTCTACGCAACGCGCTCCCTTTCGAGCCGCGTTCCTACCCCGGCCCTCTCGCAAGCGTAACGACCCAAATGCGCTTTGGGTCCCCCTTTTTGCGAATAGCGAGCGATTTCAGCGCGCTACAGCCTTCGCTTCGGCGCGAAACCTGTGGAGAAGTGGTTCGGTATAGCCGTTCGGCTGCTCCAGCCCCTCGAAGACCAGCGCTCGCGCCGCCTGGAAGGCAAGGCTCGTATCCTCGTTCCCCGCCATCGGCAGGTAGAGCGGATCGCCCGCATTCTGCGCGTCGACCTTGGCCGCCATCCGGCTGAGCGCCGCATCGACATCCGCCGCCTGCGCCACCCCGTGGAGCAGCCAGTTGGCCATGTGCTGCGAGGAGATGCGCAGCGTCGCCCGGTCCTCCATCAGCCCGATGTCATGGATGTCGGGCACCTTGGAGCACCCCACCCCCTGATCGATCCAGCGCACGACATAGCCAAGGATGCCCTGGGCGTTGTTGTCGAGCTCCTGCGTCACCTCCTCGGCCTGCCAGTTGCGCCCCTCGGCCAGCGGCACGCTGAGCAGCGGCGCCAGCGGCGGGATCGCCTCGCCGGCAATCGCCTCCTGCCGGGCGAAGACATCGACCTGGTGATAGTGGAGCGCATGCAGCGTAGCCGCGGTCGGGCTCGGCACCCAGGCGGTGTTGGCTCCGCTCATCGGATGCGCGATCTTCTGGGCGAGCATGTCGGCCATCCGGTCCGGCGCCGCCCACATCCCCTTGCCGATCTGCGCCTTGCCGCTCAGCCCACACGCCAGCCCGATGCGGACATTGCGGTCCTCATAGGCCTTGATCCAGTCCGCCCCCTTCATCTCGCCCTTGGGGATCATCGGCCCGGCGCGCATGCTGGTATGGATCTCGTCGCCGGTGCGATCGAGGAAGCCGGTGTTGATGAAGACGATTCGGTCCTTCACCGCATGGATGCACGCCGCAAGATTGGCCGAGGTCCGCCGCTCCTCATCCATCACGCCCACCTTGATCGTGTGGCGCGGCAGCACGAGCAGGTCCTCGACCGCATCGAACAGATCGTTGGTGAAGCCGCATTCCTCGGGCCCGTGCATCTTGGGCTTCACGATGTAGATCGAGCCCGTCCGGCTGTTGCGATACCGGCCCATGCCGCGAATGTCGTAGAGCGCGATCGTGCTGGTCAGGATCGCGTCGAGCACGCCCTCGGGCGCCTGGCTGCCATCGGCAAGATGCAGCGCCGGCGTAGTCATCAGATGCCCGACATTGCGGACGAACAGCAGCGCCCGGCCGGGCAGCGCGCCGCGATCGGGATTGAGCCGCCGGGTCAGCGTCCGCCCCCCCTTGTCGAAGCTTTCCTCCAGGTCGCCGCGCATCAGCCCCAGCCAATTGGCATAGGCGGCAGCCTTGTCCTCGGCATCGACCGCGGCGATCGAGTCCTCCAGGTCGACGATCGCGGTCAGCGCACTTTCCAGCACGACATCGGCGATGCCGGCGGGATCGTCACGCCCGATCGGATGCTCCCGGTCGATCACCACTTCGATGTGCAGGCCATTGTGCCGGAACAGCCAGGGCCCGACCTGCTGCAGCGGATCGGCCAGTACCGGCTCTCCGCTCAGTTCCGCCCAGCTCCCGTTCGCCAGCGGCACCGCCTTGTCGAGAAACGCCTTGGCATAGGCGATCACCTCGCTCCCGCGCGCCGCATCATAGCCGCCCGGCTTCGCCGCGCCCGGCAGCGCATCCGTCCCGTACAGCGCGTCATACAGGCTGCCCCAGCGCGCATTGGCCGCATTGAGCACGAAGCGCGCATTGAGCGCCGGCACCACCAGCTGCGGCCCGGCCATGGTCGCGATCTCGGGATCGACGTTGCGCGTGCCGATCTCGAACGGCGCCGGTTCGTCGACCAGATAGCCGATCTCGCGCAGGAACTTCTCGTCGCCCGACAGCCCCGGATTCACGTCGATCATCGCCTGCAGCGCATCGCGCTTGGCCAGCAGCGCCCGGTTCTCCGGCGCGAACCGGGCGAAGATCTCCGCCACGCCGGCCCACCACCCCTCGGCCGCGATGTCGAGCCCGGGCAGCACCTGCTCCTCGACGAAGCGCGCGAGCGGCTCGGCGACGGACAGGCCGGAACGAATGACGGTCATGAAAATCCTCCTGCGACACGATACTCAAGTGTTCGCCTGGGGAGGGCCCGCCCGGCTTAGGCGATAGCTGTCCCCCGGATCAAGCCTTATGCTCCAGATCCTGCACCGCGCCCTCGATCCGGTCCAGCATCGCGCGCAGCAGTACGCGCTCCTCCGGGGTGAACCCGGCGAACACCTGCTTCTCCAGCTCGATCGCCTTGGGCGCCACTTCCTCGTACAGTTCCCAGCCTGCCTTGCTCAGCGTCAGCAGATGGGAACGCTGGTCGCCCGGATTGCTCGCCCGGCTGATCAGCCCGCGCTCGGACAGCGCGATCGCCGCCCGGCTTACGGTCACCTTGTCCATCCGCGTCCGCCCGCACAGCGCCTGCTGGCTCATCGCCCCGCCCTCGGCCAGGATCGTCACGAGTCGCCACTCGGGAATCTTGAGCCCGAACAGCGCGCGATAGGCGCTGGCCACTGCGTCCGACACCGCGTTCGAAGCGATCGACAGGCGATAGGGCAGAAAGTCGTCCAGCTTAAGCACGGTCATGGCGCACACTCATTTATCGTATTTCTGCTTTCGCAACTGACAACGTTGGCCAATTGCATTTTTTGCAATGCTACCGGTAACATTACGCACTTGCGATATGAACCGCTGCGATGCACAAAGATCGGGCCTTTCAGGCATCCTCTCCTAAGACTTTCACGGCCGTCCTTCGGGGCGGCCTTTTTTTTGCGCGTAACGGGCGGGCGGATCAACATCCCCGCGCCGATCGATAGCACAAGGCACTCTCTCGCTTCAGTTCGCGGCGAAGTGGACCATTCCCCATCCTTCCCCGGAGGGGGACCGCCAGCGTCAGCTGGTGGTGGAGGGGTAGCGCGCCTCAAGCGACATGGCCCGTGGAGAATACCCCTCCACCAGCCTGCGGCTGGTCCCCTCCCCCTCCGGGGGAGGATTGGATTCGCCTACTTCATCTGTCGCGCGATCGCCGCCCGCGTCTTCTTGCCATAAGGCGGCTTGAGCCCCGCCAGCCCGGCCACGTCCAGCTTCGGCTGGCTGTACACCGCCTTGGCGTGGCTGAACGTCCGGAAGCCGATCTCGCCGTGATAGGCACCCATCCCCGACGGGCCGATGCCGCCGAAGGGCAGCTCTTCCTGGCTGACATGGAAGATCACGTCGTTGATCGTCGCCCCGCCCGAGATCGTCCGGTCGAGCACCTGGCGCTTCTCGCCCTCATCCTTGCCGAAATAATAGAGCGCCAGCGGCCGGTCGCGCCGGTTGACCTCCCCGATCGCGTCCTCGACCTTCACGTAGCGCCGCACCGGCAGCACCGGCCCGAAGATCTCCTCCTGCATCACCGTCATGTCGTCGGTCGGGTTGCGGATGATGTGGAGCGGCAGCTTGCGCGAATTGGAGCTTCCCAGATCCTCGTTCGCCGGATTGACCGCGATCACCTCGGCGCCCTTGGCCCGGGCGTCCTCGATCCAGCCGGTCAGCCGCTCATAATGCCGGTCGTTGATGACGGCGGTATAGTCTGGATTGGAGAGCAAAGTCGGATACATGCGCGTGGCCGCGGCGACGAGGCCGTCGACCACCTCGGCCTCCTTCTCCTCGGGCACCAGCATATAGTCGGGCGCCAGGCAGATCTGGCCGGCGTTGAGCATCTTGCCCAGCGCCACCCGCTCGGTCGTCTGTGCGATGTCGGCGGAGCGGCTCACCACCACCGGCGACTTGCCGCCCAGCTCGAGCGTCACCGGCACGAGGTTATCCGCCGCCGCGTGCAGGATGTGCTTGGCGATCCCGGTCGCGCCGGTGAACAGCAGGTGGTCGAACGGCAGCTCGGCAAAGGCCTTGCCCGCCTCGGGCCCACCGCTGACAAAGGCCAGCTCGGTCGCGTCGAAATAGCGCCCCGCCAGCTCGGCCATCACTTCGCTGGTCACCGGCGTGTATTCGCTGGTCTTCACCATCGCCCGGTTGCCCGCGGCGAACACGCCGGCCAGCGGGCTCACCACCAGCTGCACCGGGAAGTTCCACGGCGCGATGATCCCCACAACGCCCTTGGGCTGGTACTCGATATGCCCGCGCCCGCCGAGCAGCCCGAGCGGGAACAGCACTGGTTTGCGCTGCGGTTTCGCCCAGCGCGCCAGATGCTTGAGCGCATGCTTGAGCGGCCCGACCGAGGCGGCAATGTCGGTGATCATCGATTGCTCGCGGCTGCGATGCCCGAAATCCTCGCTCAGCGCGTCGCAGAGCTTGTCGGCATTGTCGGAGACCATCGCGATCGCGCGCTTCAGCCGGTCGCGGCGGCTGTCGAGCGAAACGGGCAGTTCGGCCATGAAGGCCGCACGCTGGGCGTCAAGCAGGTCGCGCATCTATCGATCCTCCCCTTTATCGTGTTGCAGTATGACACTAACGGCGGATGGTGGCGGCGGGTTGATCGCCTGCCCCAGCCACACCGCGAATGCGGCCGCCGCGAGCATCACGCCGAAGGGCAGCCGGTCGGTCGCGGTGATCCTGCGTCCGCCCAGCATCAGCCCCAGCACGCCCGCCAGTCCGATCAAACAGGCTGCAAGCAACACCAAAGGTAGCGCCTGCCATCCGAGCCACAGCCCGATGCCGCCGAACAATTTGGGGTCGCCGCCGCCCAGTCCCTGGCGTCCGCGCAGTCTCCGGTAGCTCCAGGCGACGATCCACAGCACCCCGAAGCCCGCTGCGCCGCCGATCAGCCGGTCCTGTAACGCCGGCTGTAACCCCATGAATCCCGTAGCCAATCCGGCGATGGCGAGGGTCGCGGTCAGCTTGTTGGGCAGCCACAATGCCTCGATGTCGAGCGCCGCCAGCGTCAGCAGCAGCCAGCCGAACACGGCACCGGCGGCTCCCGCCGGATCGGGCGAGGCGATGGCCGCGGCAACGCCGATTGCGCCCCCCACCAGCTCGGTCAGGACATGTTGTACGCGGATCGGTGCACCGCATCCCCGGCAGCGCCCGCGCTGGAGAAGATAGCTCAGGACCGGGATCAGCTCACCGGCGCGCAGCCCCTTGGCGCAAACATCGCAGGCAGAGCGTCCGGTAGTGATCGCTTTTCCGGCGGGCCAGCGTATCGCCAGCGTCGCGATGAAGCTGCCGAAGACCAGCCCCAGCACCCCCAGCAGCACGGCCCATCCCCAGACCGGGTCAATCGTCATTCGCCACCCCGATCCGCTCCATGGCCCCGTCATGCCGCAGCGTGTCACTTTTGCAAACGATCACTTCCGATACTAGATGGACCCAAACCAATGAGAGGATCCCAAATGTCCGCCGACGACGTCGTCATCGCCTCCTATGCCCGCACCCCGATGGGGAGCTTCCAGGGGGCGCTGACCGAGGCTTCCGCCACCGATCTGGGCGCCGCCGCGGTGGGTGCCGCGGTCCAGCGCGCGGGGCTGAAGGGCGAGGCGATCGAGCGGATCTACATGGGCTGCGTCCTCCCCGCCGGCCTCGGCCAGGCTCCGGCGCGCCAGGCCGCGCTCAAGGCCGGCCTGCCCAATCACATCGAGGCGACCACGGTGAACAAGATGTGCGGCTCGGGCATGCAGGCGGCGATCATGGCCGCCGAGGCGCTCGCCGCCGGCTCGGTCGACATGCTGATCGCGGGCGGCATGGAGAGCATGACCAACGCCCCCTATCTCTCGCTGCGCCACCGCGCCGGCGCGCGCATCGGCCATGACGTGCTCAAGGACCACATGTACCTCGACGGGCTCGAGGATGCCTATGAACCCGGCAAGCTGATGGGCAATTTCGCCGAGGAAGTGGCGCAGGAATATCAGTTCACCCGTCAGGCGCAGGACGATTTCGCCATCGCCAGCCTCGAGCGCGCCAAGGCCGCCCAGGCGAGCGGCGCCTTCGATCGCGAGATCGTGCCGGTCGAGGTGAAGACCCGCAAGGGCGTGGTCCAGGTCGCCGCCGACGAGCAGCCCGCCAAGGGCGATCCGGCCAAGATCCCCACGCTCAAGCCCGCCTTCTCGAAGGACGGCACCATCACCGCCGCCAACGCCTCGTCAATCTCCGACGGCGCCGCCGCGCTGGTGATGACCCGGCTGAGCGTCGCCGAGAAGCTCGGCCTCACGCCCGTCGCCCGCGTCGTCGCGCATGCCGCCCATGCCCATGCACCGGCCCGCTTCACCACCGCCCCGGTCTTCGCGATGAAGAAGGCGCTGGCAAAGGCCGGCTGGGCGATCAGCGATGTCGACCTGTTCGAAGTCAACGAGGCGTTCGCGGCGGTCGCGATGATCGCGATGAAGGAGCTGAGCCTCGATCACGCCGTGCTCAACGTGAATGGCGGCGCCTGCGCGCTCGGCCATCCGATCGGCGCGAGCGGCGCCCGCGTCCTCGCCACCCTGCTCTCGGCGCTGGAGACGCGCGGCGCCCGCCGCGGCCTCGCCTCGCTCTGCATCGGCGGCGGCGAAGCCACCGCGATGGCAGTGGAGCTGCTGGACTGAACTTGAACTGCTCCCCGGGGGGGGGGGGGGGGG